>CAZQXS010000018.1:0-42324 GCA_964597275.1 uncultured Pseudomonadota bacterium
ATCATTTCATCTAGTTTCAAAACGGTGGGTGGAAATAACTCCACCCTGACCGTGCCGTGGGTTCATTTAGTAACCATTTTAGTAACCATCTGTTATTGGAATGGGTTGATAATCAGATCATCAGATGGTTTCTATATGGTTGCGGAAATGAATCTTGATGAATTCGTCTTGTCTGCTGTATACTCCTAATTCTGGTAATTCCTACTATTTCAGAAGTAGGATTCCAAGAGATTTATCCGATCATTTCGGTGGTTTAAAGGAATTCCGTGTCTCCCTCAAATGTGCCATCAAATCTCATGCTAACAGAATCACCAAAATCCTTAACCAGATTGTTTCTGAAATTTATGAAGAGATAAGGCATGGTATGAAATCTCTGGAAATTAAGACATTCAAGAGATGGATATGCCTAAGAAGTGTCTCGTCATTTCAATGAAAAATTTCTCCCTACTGTTGGAGTATGGGAAAAGAATGTGAAAGTCCTTTATTGCACAAGACACACATTCATCAACTGTCTCTATCAGAAGAATGTAGATGAGAATATCATCAAATCGCTTGTTGGACATGAGAAGGAATTCACAATGAAACATTATGGAGGTGATCCTTTTACACCAGAACGATTGCTTGCAGAGGTTTCAAAGGTGTCCTACTCAGGAATCAATTGGAAAAGTTTGAAGGTGGTTTAACGAAAGGACTTGCACACCCGCACTCATAGGAAACGAGTGATTCAAACATCACTTTTCCAAAGAAGAGTTCGTAGTCTGATTTCCAGAAAATTTTTCCCTGCTAAAAATCAATCTGACAGGTCGTAATGAATTAGGGCGGAACAATGTGGGTTAGAATTTTGATCTTTGGAGGTTTGTTCCTGATAGTAGTTTGGATCGTTACGAAACCTTGGAGGGACAAACATAATGTCAGAATTGAATTCCGACAATTATTTTTGAAATTGTTCGGTTTCGGTATTCGTTTTATTTCTCCCATCGTTATGATTCGATGGATAGTGAAACTGATCAGACATCTGAAATGACCTCAAAGATTTCCTCATCAACCGCATGAGGATGTCCTACTCATCAATGATCAAAATCAGATGGGATATTACGTCACTGTAATTTAATACAACAAATTAATATCCAAAGTTAAACTCATAATCTTTTAGAAGATAATCATTTCATGATCTCAAATCGCAAACTATCCATTTTATTGCTTATTACTGGTTCAGTTGGCATCAGTTTTGGAGGTCTGATAATGCGAAATATTAATAATGCCGATCCTTGGCAGATCGCTTTTTATAGAGCATTGGCATTTCTCTTTTCCATTACGTTAATTCTTTTTCATCGATACAGATTTGCAATTGCAAAAAACATCAAAAAAACTGGTTATCCTGGTATGACAGGTGGTTTTTTCCTTATGCTTGCCAATCTCTTATTTATTCAATCATTTGCTAATACCTCAGTTGCAAATACATTGTTTACCTTAAGTTCGATCCCTTTTATTACAGCGATTCTAGCATTCATATTTTTAAAAGAGAAAATATCTTTAAGAACAATTATTATAATGATTTTTGCTTTTATGGGAATATTTATTATGATTAAAGATGGATTGGAAACTGGTGGTTTTTATGGGAACATTATAGCATTATCTTGTGCTTTTAGTTTTTCTACATTTGTTATTATTATAAGAAAATATAAGAGTATTGATATGATGCCTACGAGTCTCATATCTAGCGTTCTCCTATTAACTGTTTCTTTTGTAATTAGTCTTGGAAATATAAACATTCCAATTCAAGATATCTTGTTATGTTTTTTATGGGGAGGAGTATTATCTGGATTTGTGAATAGTGTATTTATTTTTTCCACTAGATTTCTTTTTGCTTCTGAAGTTACATTCTTTATGCTTTTAGAGTTTTCATTAGGACCTTTTTGGGTTTGGGTTTTTTTAAATGAAACAATTTCACAAGAAACATTATATGGTGGAATAATTGTTATGGCAAGTGTAGCAGTATATAGTTTTTTTGAAATAACAATGTCAAAGACAAAAGTGATTTCATCTGATTGATTGCGAGTTTATACAATTATCCTTTCCGTCACTTAGTCACTTACTCATTCCCTCACTTTGTTCGGGAACTTCGGATACTTTGTATCCTCAGTTTTTTACATATTTCAATTGAATTGGATCAAAGAAGTATCCATTCAAAACAAAAACTAAAAAGGTCAATCATACATCCATTTGTGTGATTGACCTCCCCCACTTAATTCTTCACAGTCAGACACCCTCCAAGTAAAATCCCCATTAATTGAAAAATATCTAACTTGCTAATATTGCTAAACAAATTCAATTTTTTAACTTGCACTTTCAACCCACTTTAATTACACTTTTTTTGAGACACGATGTCTAACCTATTGTGAGAAATAGGGATTTTTATTTAAATATTTCAAAGGATTATCTATGAGGTAAGGGGTTCGGGAAAAAATAAAGGGTTCTTTCTCCCTTGTCTCCACCATTCATCTCGTGTCATCCGTCCAGTCTTCACCTCGTTTTCCGCATCCACCCCTGTTTAGGTTGGGCGTGTTCGCATCGGCCGCTTGCTTGGGGCGGGAACTGGGGTGGCTGGAAAAAAAGCTTCCGGAGGCAAGGAAAGGATTGAAAGTTCCGCCCATTCGTGGAACATGAATGGTTTCGCAACACGACTCAAACTCGTCCTGCCCATGAGAATCCGTTCCTTCGTGCTCGCCTGCTGCTTGGCGATCCAGCTTCTGCCTGTGGCCGCTCAGGCGGAAAACCGACTCAACAGCGCGGTGCTGCGCGGCATCGTGGAGCGCTTCACCTCCCTCCACTACGCGCAAAAACCGCTGAACGACTCCCTCTCCCGGACGATCTTCACCAACTACCTCCGGCGGCTGGACCCCGGGCACTACTATTTCCTGCAATCGGACATCGAGAGCTTCCGGCGCTACGAGCGGCAGGTGGACGACATGCTGCGGCGCGGGAACCCGGATTTTGCGCTCGACGTGTTCTCGCGCTTCAAGACCCGGCTTTCGGAGCGGCTGGCGATGCTTGAGGAGATCTTGCAGGAGGAGTTCGACTTCTCCAAGGACGCGCAGTGGCAGCTTGACCGCAAGGAGGCTCCGTATCCGAAAGACACGGAAGCCGCCCATGCCATCTGGCGGCTGAAGATGAAGTTCGACCTGCTGACCCTCACGCTGGGCGGGACTCCGCTGAAGGAGGCCAAGGAGCGCGTGCTCAAGCGCGTCCGGGGGCAGTGGAAGGACTACTCGCAGTACGATGACGACGATGTGCTGTCCGTGTTCCTCAACGCGATGGCCAGTGCCTACGACCCGCATTCGTCCTACCTCGCGCCGCAGGATCTCAAGAATTTCGACATCTCGATCAAGCTCTCGCTGGAGGGCATTGGCGCAGTGCTGCGCTGGGAGGACGGCTACACCGTGGTCAATTCCATCGTGCCCGGAGGGGCCGCTTTCCGGCACGGCAAGCTTCAGGTGGACGACCGCATCATCGCGGTGGCGCAGGCCTCCGACGACTTCGAGAGCGTGATTGACATGC
Source organism: uncultured Pseudomonadota bacterium (assembly GCA_964597275.1). GTDB lineage: Bacteria > SAR324 > SAR324 > SAR324 > NAC60-12 > UBA8110. Next base: position 3,559 of record CAZQXS010000018.1, read on the forward strand.
GGCTCAACGACGTGGTGCAGCTCATCCGGGGCAAGCGCGGCACCACGGTGCGGCTGGAAGTGCTGCGCAAGACCGAAAAGGGCTTCGACACCATCAAATTTGCGATTGTCCGCGACAAGATCGTCCTCAAGGATGGCGAAGCCCGCGCTCACGTCTTCACTCCGGAAAACTCCGGGAAGCAGTATCCCTTCACCTACCGCATCGGGGTGATCCGCCTGCCGTCGTTTTACGTTGACTTCAACGACCGCCGCCGCAACCCCGCCAACTACAAAAGCTCGTCCCGCGATGTCCGGATGCACTTGGAGTCGTTTGTGGAGCAGGGCGTGGACGGGGTGATTCTGGACCTGCGGGGCAATGGCGGGGGCGGACTGGACGAGGCGATCAAGATGGCCGGGCTGTTCATTGGCCGCAAGCCCATCGTAGTCGTCCGGCAGACCGGAGGACGGCACATCACCGTGCATCGCAGCCGCGAGAATTCCGTGTACACCGGGCCGTTGGTGATTCTGCAAAACCGCTACAGCGCCTCGGCCTCGGAGATTCTGGCCGGAGCGATGCGTGATTACCAGCGGGCTTTGCTCGTCGGCGACACCACCACCTTCGGCAAGGGCACGGTGCAGAACATCGTGCAGCTTCCCGAAGGCTACGGGGCGCTCAAGGTCACCATCGCACAGTTCTATCGCGTTTCTGGTGCTTCCACCCAAAATCGGGGGGTGCCCTCCGACATCATTCTGCCCTCGCTCAACAACGTCCGCGAGGTGGGCGAGGCCACCTTGGATCACGCCCTGCCCTGGCACTCCATTGATGCGGTGTCGTTCCGGGCACTCAGCAATCTCGGCACCTTGGTCCCGGACCTGAGCACCCGTTCGGGAGAGCGCGTGGACCGCAGCGAGTTCTTTGGACAGGTGCGCAGCGACGTGCAGGAGTACCTCGACACCGTGAAGCCGCTCCAGTACACCAGCATCCGCAAGTTGCAGGAGGACCACGAGCGCCGCCGTGCCCAGCGCGAGCAGGAAATTGCCGAAGCCCGCGAGGTGGAGGACGACTCGGAAACCGACTCGGAAGCGGACGCTCCCAAAGCAACCGCCGAAATTGACCGGGATGCCTACTTGGAAGAGGGAATGGCTATTCTCGAAGACAGCATCCGCATTCAGCAACACGCCAAAAACAACCCGTGAACGACAGAGTTGCCCCCAACCCGGACACTTTTCCTGAGCCGTCCACGCTGGAAGTCCTGATCTCGGCCCACGATCTCCGCAAGCGGGTGTCGCAGATGGCCGAGGCGATTTCGCACGACTACGCCAACGAGGTGGTTTGGCTGGTGGGAGTCCTCAAGGGAGCCTTCATGCTCACCTCCGACCTCGCCCGCAACCTCACGATTCCGTGCCAGATTCACTTTGTCCAGGCCTCCAGCTACGGAAGCGAGAAGGTAAGTTCCGGGCAGGTGCAACTGGCCAACACCCTCGATGTTGCAGGGCAGCACGTTGTGCTCATCGAGGACATCTACGACACGGGCAACACGCTGGAGCGCGTTCTGCGTGACCTGCGGCAGCAAAACCCTTCCTCTCTGGAAGTCTGCGCCCTGCTGGACAAGCAGATTCCGGAGAAGCACCCGGTCGAGGTCAAGTACCTCGGATTCGAGATTCCCAAGCGTTTCGTGGTCGGCTACGGCCTAGATTACGCCGAGCGCTACCGGGAACTCCCCCACATCGCTTGCTTGGATTGAGTCATGGCTAAAAAAACCGGAAACAGCATCCTTTTTATCCTGATCACGCTTGCTTTCCTGATCCCCTCCAGCGCGTGGGCAATCAAGGTGAAGTTGCGCATTGACCTCCCGTTGGGCGGGAGCTACTCCATCAAGGGGCTGAACAGCTTTGTCCCGCAAGGTGGCTTCGGGCTGGGGCTTGGCGTGATCATTCCCTACGAGCAGGACATCGACATCGAAACCGGATACGAGTACAGGAACAGCAGCTTCACCAACTCGACCTCGACCTACAAGGGCAAGTACACCTCCCACTTCGTGAAGCTGGGAGCGTCCTACTCCGGACTCGGCATCACGGACTCTTACAACCTGATTTTCAGCGGTACGCTGGATCTGCCGCTGGCCGGCTCGGCGGAGGTCACCCGGAAGAGCAACGACACCAAAGCCTCCTCGTCGGATTTTGGGGGGTGGGGCTTTTACGGCACCGCCGGGGTGACGGACGGACGGACGGACTTCTACGCCTTCTACCAGCAGCGTTCGCTGAGCTACGGACTCAAGCCTCCCGGAAAGAGCGAAAAGCTGAAATGGACCACGGCAGGCTATGGCCTTGGCTTCGGCTACACCTTCTGACGAATTGGGATGATCAACGTTCTCGTCAACAAAACCGAACACGAACGCGACCGGGTTCTCATCGAGGCGGCGGTCGCCGATGCCTTTCCCCTGCACTGGGTGGATTTTGACGACCCGGAAAGCGTCTCGCAATCCGTGCTTGCGGAGGCAGACGCCATCGTGGGGCGGGTGAACCTGACCGAGGCACAGTACGCGCTGGCTCCCAAGCTCAAGCTGGTGCAGACCCTGAAGGCGGGCTATGAGATGATTGACGTGGACCGCGCAAAAAGCTACGGGGTGGCGGTCTCCAACAACGGCGGGGCCAATGCGATCTCTGTTGCCGAACACGTCCTCCTGCTCCTGCTCGCGCTCTACCGCCAACTGCTGTTTCATCACCACAGCGTGTCGCAGGGGCCGTGGGAGAACCGCAAATTGCAAAACCGGGAACTCTACGGGAAAACGCTGGGCATCATCGGGCTGGGGCACATTGGCCGGGCGCTCGCCGAACGCGCCCAGGCGTTGGGCATGGGCATCCGCTACTTTGACGTGGTGCGCAAGGAAAGCCTTGAGCAGGAGCGCGGCTACCGCTTTCAAGCGCTGCCCGACGTGTTTGCGGAATCCGACATTGTCAGCGTGCATGTGCCGCTGACGGACTACACCCACAACCTCATCAACCGCCGCACGCTGAAAATGATGCGTTCCGATGCCCTGCTGATCAATGCGGCGCGCGGCGGGATTCAGGATGAGGACGCCCTGCACGCAGCCCTCACGGGCGGCTGGATTTCTGGAGCGGGGCTGGACGTTTTCCAAACCGAGCCGCTCCCGTTGTCCTCACCGCTCTGCGCCCTGTCGAACGTGGTCCTCACGCCCCACAGCGCCCCGGCGATTGAGACCTACCCCCGTGCCGTCCAGCACGCCGTGGGCAATCTCCAGCGCTTGGACGAAGGGGGGCCGCTCGTCAACCTCGTGACGGACCACGAGGCCAACACACGGGCGTTTCTCCAGCACCATCCGGACGCCGATCTCGGTTTGCCCGCCCCTCGCGCCTGAGAGCTTCTCACAGATTGCACAGGGTTTGCAGTAGTTTAGCGACTCCCTGTTTGCGGGGAGTTGCACAAGGATGTTGCTCTGCATTGCCAATGGACTTTCATCAAATCCTTGGGGTTCGCCCCCATGCCTCCGAGCGTGAGGTTCGCCAGGCGTTTCGACAAGCCGCCCTGCGCTACCATCCGGACACCGCCCTTGGCGGGGGTGATCCGCACCGCTTCCGGCTGATCACCGAAGCCTACGGCCAACTCCGCCGACAGTCCAAGCCGCCCCGCTCCGCCGCGTCCGGATTTTCGGACTTCCCTTCTCAGACAACGGGCACGGGAGGGTTTTCCGGAGACGGCATTCCGATGACGCTTCAGGAGTTGATCAACTGCATTGAGTTTTCGGAGAACCGCTACGTCCGCCAGATTGCGATGGAAACGCTCGCGGCCCAACGCGAGGAGGAGGGCTTGCAGTACCTGCTGGACCGGATGCGCGACTCCAACCCGGAGATGCAGCAGTCCATCATTGGGGCACTGGGGCAAAGCGGCCTTCAGGAAGCCAGCCCGGCCTTGATGTCGATGGTGAGCGAGCCGACGATTGAAGTCTCGGCGGCAGCCATCCGCTCGCTGGAGCGCATTGACACCGATAACCGCCGAGCCGTCATTTCCACGCTCAAGAAGGAGACGAGGAGTATCCGGAAGCAGATCATCGCCCCCCTGCGCCAGCTTCGTGATCTGGTTTCCGGAGTGCCTCCGGTGATGGGGCAGTTGGGTGACATTCTGGTGCGCTCCCAGAAGCTTTCCATCGAACAACTGGAGGTCTCGCTCCTGCTCCAGAAGCGCTTCCCGCTGTTGCTGGGGCAAGTCCTGCGGCACTTGGAGTACCTGTCCGTCCCGGAAATCCAGCAGGCCGTCTCCTTTCAGCGCAACCTCCGGTACTGAGGGTTGGCTCAGGCGGCTTCGTCGCCCTCCAACTGCTTGCGGAGTTCGGTGATGCGGTCTCGCAGTTTTGCGGCGAACTCAAACTCCAATTGCTCCGCCGCCTTGCGCATCGAGTTTTCCAACTCGACCAATTCCGTTTCTAGCTGATCCCTCGTCTGATACTCGGCTTCGGACTCGGCGGCGATGGATTCGTCTTCCAACTCCACCGGACCCAGCGAGGGGGCGATCTCCCGGATCACGGTGCGCGGGACAATGCCATGCTCGGCGTTGTGCGCAAGCTGCCGGGCACGGCGTTGCTCCGTGATGTCCATGGCCTGCCGCATGGAACCCGTCACCACGTCGGCATACATCACCACTTGGCCGTTGGCGTTGCGGGCGGCGCGTCCGCAGGTCTGGATCAGGGAGCGCGTGGAGCGCAGATAGCCCTCCTTGTCCGCATCAAAAATCCCGACCAGCGAGACTTCCGGCAGATCGAGTCCTTCCCGGAGCAGGTTGATGCCCACCAGCACGTCAAATGCTCCGGCGCGGAGGTCGTGCAGAATCTTGGTGCGCTCGATGGCATCAATGTCCGAGTGCATGTAGCGCACGCGCACCCCCAGGTCTTCGTAGTACTCCGCCAAGTCCTCGGCCATGCGCTTGGTGAGGGTGGTGATGAGGATGCGCTCGTCGCGGGCCGAGCGCCCCCGGATTTCGTGGAGCATGTCATCCACCTGCCCCAACACCGGACGCACCTCGATAGGCGGGTCCACCAATCCCGTGGGGCGGATCACCAGTTCCACCACGTCGCCCTGCGATTTTTCGATCTCATACTCTGCCGGAGTCGCCGAGGCATAGACGAGTTGTTGCGCCACCTGCTCGAATTCGTCAAAGCGCAACGGGCGGTTGTCCAGCGCGGAGGGCAGCCGGAACCCATGCTCGACCAGCGTTTCCTTGCGCTTGCGGTCGCCCAAGTACATCGCCCGGACTTGCGGCATGGTGACGTGGCTCTCGTCAACGACCACGAGCGCGTTCTTCGGCAGGTAGCTGATCAGGGTCGGCGGGGCACTGCCGGGAGCACGGCGCTGGAGGATGCGGCTGTAGTTCTCGATCCCGGAGCAGAAGCCCGTTTCCTCGATCATCTCGATGTCGTACTCCGTGCGCTGCTTGAGGCGGTGGTACTCCACCAGCTTGTTCTGCTCGTGCAGTTCGCGCAGTCGCAGTTTCAGTTCCTCGCGGATCATGCGCACGGTTTCCGGAATGTGTTCGGAGGGGGCAGCGTAGTGCGAGGCGGGATAGATGGCGAAGTGGCGGTACGCCTTCTGTTTCTTTCCGGTGAGCGGTTCGTACTGCGTGATCGCCTCGATCTCGTCTCCCCAAAGCTCCACCCGGATGGCGGATTCCGATTCTGCCAAGTGGATGTCAATCACGTCGCCACGCACCCGGAACGCCCCGCGATGAAAGTCGAGGTCGTTGCGTTCGTACCGCATCTCGACCAAGCCGGCCAGCATCTCGGCACGTTTGATCTTGTCTCCGACTTTGAGGAAGAGCATCATCTTGCCGTACTCCTCCGGAGAGCCGATGCCGTAGATGCAGGACACGGAGGCGACGATGATCACGTCCTCGCGCTCCAGCAGCGAGCGTGTTGCCGAAAGCCGCAGGCGGTCGAGCTCGTCGTTGAGCGCGGTGGTTTTTTCGATGTAGAGGTCGCGGTGCGGAACGTAGGCTTCGGGCTGGTAGTAGTCGTAGAAGCTCACGAAGTACTCGACTGCGTTTTCCGGAAAGAAGGTCTGGAACTCGTTGTAGAGTTGGGCCGCCAGCACCTTGTTGTGAGCCAGCACGAGCGTGGGCCGCTGCCAGTGCTGGATGACGTTGGCCATCGTGTAGGTCTTGCCGGAACCGGTGATGCCGAGCAGCACCTGATGGCGGCGGTCCTGCTCCAGTCCTTTCACCAGCGCATCAATGGCTTGGGGCTGATCCCCGGCGGGCTGAAACTCGGAGCGAAGCTGAAACGGCATGACGGATCAGGCGTGAAGGACTTCCGGGGGCCAGGACACGAGGCCATCCGGGTAGATCGTGCGTAGCATGTAAAGCCCATGTGGCGGCGCGGTTTGGCCCCCTTGGGTGCGGTCCCGGCTTTTCAGGATAGCCTCAACCTCGTCCGGAGACAATTTCCCCAAGCCCACCTCCACCAGCGTTCCTGCGAGAATCCGCACCATGTGCTGGAGGAAGGAGTTGGCCTCGGCTTCGATCCGCAACCGTCCGGGTTGTGAGGCATCGGTATCCACCTGCAATGCCCGGAGTTCCTTGACGGGATTCGGCGAGGCGCAGTGGACCGAGCGAAATGCGGAAAAATCATGCGTGCCCACCAATCGTGTTGCCGCTTCACGCATGGCTGGGACATCAAGGCTCCGGCGCACCCACCACGCGGAGTGTTGCCCAAAGGGGTCGGCAAAGGGCTGGTTGTGGATCAGGTAGCGGTAGCGTTTGCCAATCGCGCTGTGGCGGGCATGAAACTCCGGGGGCACAGCCTGAACGTGCTTGACGACCACATCCTCCGGGAACTTGGCGTTGAGCGCACCCCGCCACTTTTCCGCAGAAAAGCGCGTGTCGAGCTGGAAGCTGGCGGGATAGTTGAGCGCGTGGACTCCGGCATCGGTGCGTCCGGATCCGTGAACCTTGACGGATTGTCCGGTGAGGTCGAGGAGCGCGTTTTCCAGCAACCCCTCCAGGGTGGGATCGTGGGGCTGGATTTGCCAACCCCGGTAGCGGGTGCCGTCGTAGGCGAGGAGGATCAGCCAGTTTTGGGAGGACGGCACCGCACGGGTGGGTCAGGCGGCCTGCTGGGCGAGCGCTTTCACGCGGCTCGGATCGTTCCCGGTCACGCTGTCCACCTGCTGTCCGTCCTTGAGCAGTACGATGTACGGAATGCCACGCACCCCAAAGCGCTGCGCGGAGGCCATGTTGCTGTCCACGTCCAGCTTGCAGACCTTGAGCTTGCCGTCCATTTCCTCGGCGATCTCATCGAGCGTGGGAGCCAAGGCGCGGCAGGGGCCGCACCACTCGGCCCAGAAATCCACGAGGGCGTATCCAGACTTGGTTTCTTCTTCAAAGGTCGCGTCTTGCAGGTGAATCAACTTGTCGCTGGCCATCTTCCATCTCCATACGGGGTTGGGCCGATCATTCCGGCTTTTTGAAAAGCTATAGTGTCTCTGATCGGGAGAAATCACTCAAGCTGAAACTGACCCGGACGCGATCCCCGCGCCCTCAAATCCGGTACTCGCGGCACCGTTGCTGGGCTTCGGAAATGCGTTGCTGGAGGGCATCCCCTTCTGTGCGAAGCCGCGAGATTTCTGCCCGCAGATCAGCCACTTGCGCGTTCACCGCATCAGGAGAAGGGCTGCCCGTGTGCTGCCGTTCGGCAATCAGCGAAACCGGGTTGGACAGCCGCGCAAATTCTTCTGGCGCAATGGCGAGGTCGTGCCCGGATTCCCGCAGAGCCTGCTCCAGTGCGGGATGCGTGATCTCCGTTTCCGGGGCCGAAAGCCGCACCGCCGCCGCCAAAACGTGGTAGCACTCCCGAAAGGGCAGGTTGTGGGTGCGGGCAAGGTGATCCGCCCAGTCCACGGAGTTCATGAAGCCCACCCTGCACTGCGCCTGCATCCGCTTCCGGTGGACGGTCAGCGTCTCGAACACCCCGCACAGTACGCCCGGAGCCTCCTCGCATTCGCGTAGCAGATCCATGATCAGGTACTTGGTGGCCTGCGTGTCCCGGTTGTAGCCGCTGAGACCGCCCTTCTGAATGCCCAGCAGGCTCACGAGATAGCCGTGTGCCAGCGATGCCTTGGACTTCAGCACCTCCGCAAAATCCGGATTTTTCTTCTGAGGCATGATCGAAGAACCGGTCACAAAGGCTTCGTCAATCGTGAGCATCCCGGTGTAGGGCAGGCTGAGGATGATGAGATCCTGCGCCATGATGCTGAGGTGGTTCATCAGCATGGCGGCGGCGTGGGCGAGTTGTGCTTCGTGTTCCCAGCGCGAAACAACGCAGTCGAGCGTGTTGGCATCCACCCGCTCGAAGGCGAGCAGTTCGGCGGTGAAGTCCCGGTCAATCGGCCATGAGGTGCCAAAGGACGCCGCCGCGCCCAGCGGATTGCGGTTGACCAGTTGCAGCGTGAGCCGCAGGCGTTCCAAGTCCCGGACAAGTCCCTGTACATACGCACACAGCCAATGCCCCCAGGTGGTGATCATCGCGGGCTGGTAGTGCGTGAATCCGGGCATGACTGCATCGGCGTGTTGCTCCGCTTGTTGGAGCAGGGCTTCGGCGAGTTGCTGGCAGGAGGTGGACAGGCTCAAGCCCTGATCCCGGAGCCAGAGCCGCACATCGCAGGCCGACTGGTCGTTGCGGCTGCGGCCAATGTGCATGCGGCCTCCGGCATCGGCCCCTTGGGTTTCGGTCACAAAGGCTTCCACGTTGATGTGGATGTCCTCCTTTTCCGGATCGAGGAAAAATTTACCCGATTCGTGCCGTTCTTCCAGTTCTCGGAGTCCTGCCAAAATGCCGGAAAGGTGGTCATCCGTGATCAAGCCCTGCCGATGCAGCATGATGCTGTGGGCACGGTTGGTCCAGAGGTCGTAGGGCAGTAGCACCTCGTCGGCCATCGGCAAGGCCCGCACGTCGCGTCCGGCGCAAAACTGCACGTTCTGCTCGGCAGGCGGGCGGCTGAGGTGGCTTCCCCAAACTTGGGATTGCGAAGGTGTGGTCATGGTTTCGGTGGCTGGTTGGTTGTTCGTTGCTGGTAGCAGACGGGGGATTGGCCAAAAACTCAAGAAGATTCGGGGGGACACAGCCTTGGAATTGGCCCTGCGATTGCATGTTTCGGCGACAGGCATTTAACCCTGTCCCAAACGATCATGGCCGGACTCTTCAACAACCCACTCGTCACGCTCGCGCACAAGTCCCTCAATTTCCGGACGCAGCGCCACGACGTGCTGGCTTCCAACATCGCCAATATCGACACCCCCGGCTACAAGGCCGAGGACATGGTGTTTGAGAAGGCGCTGGGCAAAGCCTTGCACGCCGACGAGCCGGGGCCGTTGCAGACCACGGATGCCCGCCATTTGGACGGCAACCAGACTCCGCCGCTCAACCTCGTGGAGGCCAAGCGCATCAACAGCGCCACGCCCTTCGTGAAGTTCAACGGCAACACGGTGGATCTGGACAAGGAGATGGCCAAGATGGCCGAGAACCAAATGATGTACACGGCGGCAATCCGGATGCTCCAGCACCAGTTCCGCCTGATGAAAACCGCCGTCTCTGAAGGCCGCTAATGAGTTTCCTCTCCGCCCTGACCGTCAGCGTTTCCGGGATGTCCGCCCAGCGTCAGCGGGTGAACACGATCTCGGAAAACATCGCCAACGCGCAAACCACCCGGACTCCGCAAGGCGGGCCGTACCGGCGTCGTGAGGTGGTCCTCGCGGCGGTTTCCAACGACCGCACCTTCGATGAGGAACTGCGAGCGCAGGACCGCTCACTCAGCACCGCCACCGAGGTCAAGGTCGTCGGTATCGTTCAGGACGAGCGTCCTCCGGTTTTGCGCTACGAGCCGGGACACCCGGACGCCAACGCCGAGGGCTATGTGGAAATGCCCAACGTGAAGGTGATGGAGGAGATGGTCAATCTGATGACCGCCTCGCGCTCCTACGAAGCCAACGCCGCCGCCTTCAACGCGGCCAAGGGCATGGCGCAAGCCGCGCTCGACTTGGGACGGGCCTGATCCCGTCCTAGTGCCGAACGGCTCCCCCGCCGTTCACTGAAACCATTTTTCCGGAACCTCGCATGATGTGAGGTTGCAGGTCAACCAGCCAGGAGGCGAAATGAATGACCTGAAGCTGGATCCCCGGCTTGTTGGACTCAAGCCGCAACCGGGAGTCAGTCAGCAAGGACCAAAGGCGAACGAACCGCTTCAGGGCGAGCCGTTTGCGAGTACGTTGCACCAGACCATCACGGACATGCAGCAACTGACGCAACAGGCCGAACTGGCCCGTCAGACGCTGGCGGCCAGCGATGGTCCCGGCATCACCTCTGAAATGCACCGTGCCGACGAGATGCACCACAAGATGATGGAAGCACAGCACAACTTGGCCCTGCTTTACCAACAGCTTCAGGCCAACCAGCAGATGAGCTGACACAAGGAGGTGTGAGATGAAGCTGAACCCGATCAACCCCGTCCTTCCCGTTTCCCGGCAAGGCGCGGAGCAACGCCAGTTCCCCAACGGAACCAGCATTGGAGACACCTTCTCCAACCTGCTGGATTCCGTCAACCGCCAGCAGATTGAGGCCGAGGCCAAGCAGACCGAACTGCTGACCGCGCAGAACAAGGACATCCACGGCACCATGATCGCCTTGGAGAAGGCGGAGATCTCGATGCGCATGATGCTTCAGGTGCGCAACAAGCTCGTGGCCGCCTACGAAGAGGTCATGCGCATGCAGGTCTGATCCGGACCTGTCCCGGCTCCGATCCTAGCGGATCACTTCCTTCAAATAACGCTGCTGCCGAGGGGTCAGCCTGACCCCTTCGCGTTGGTTGCGGCGCTGAATGTCTTCCCGAAATTTCGGATTCGCCTGAAAGTCGTACTCGAATTTCAGAGGCCGGATTCCGCGCTCCGACCAGTATCCCCGTCCGCCCACATTTTCCCGCGCTCCCCGCATTCTCCGCGATTGCCGTGCGGACTGCTGGGCCATCTGCCGCAAGGCTCCCATGTTCTGGAGCAGTTGGTCGAGGTGGCCTGCGGTCTGTTGCGCCGAGTCCAGCGATTGCTGGCGGTTGCCTTCGCGCATGGCCCGTTCAGCGGCCTGCGAGGCCTGCTCTCCGGAGCGCATCTGCTGCTCGGTCGCCTGCATCACGGAAGCTCGTGAGAGGCCAGGCAGGCTTTCCAGTTGCGCCTGCAACTGCCGCAGGGCTTCGGTGATTTGCTGCTGGAGGTCTCCGGTTTGCTGGCGCAACTCGGAGGGCAGTGGTTGTGAGGGGTCTGATTGCCGCAATGCCTGTTGCACCTGCCCCTCGGTTTGCCGGGATTGCTGGAGTTGCTGGCGCATCTCCTCCAGTTGTTGCATGAGTTCTGCGGCCTGCTGCTCCAGGTACTGCGAAACCGACTGCTCGAATTCCTGCTGCTGGCGATTGAAGGCCGAGAGCATCTGGTTGAGCAGATCCTGCGCCTCCTGAATGCGGCCTGCCTTCAGCAACTCGCGGAGGCTTTCCATGAGATCGGCAAGCGGCTGTGATTGCGAGGCTTGCTGGTTTCCGGATTGGGGCAGGAACTCCGAGAGGTTTTCCTGCTGGGACAGCATTTCCGCAAGTTGCCGCTCAAAGGCTTCCAGCATCTCCAACACCTGCTGCATCTGTTCCGGATTTCCTCCGTCCTTGAGCGACTGCATCCACTGCTCCAACTGCTGGAAATCCTGAAACGCATCCTCGCCTTCCAGCAGGCTGCGCTCCAGTTCCTCCTGCTCCAGCAAAGCCACCAGCCGTTGTCGCAGGTGTTGCATCACCGACTGCTCCTCCTCCATGAGGTGGACCTGCTGGACCGTGGGGGCGTCCGCCCACAACAAAGGGGCCGCCATGCCCAACAGCATGGGAAATAGCAGGAGTTTCGAGCGCGTGGACATCAGGTTTTCAGGGGTGTTCTGCGTTTGTCGGCATGGTAAAAAACCTTGAGGTGAAGCCTTCACCATAGCGGCTTGTGGAGGAAGAACCAAGGTGGGGTGACACCAATTGGACTGATCCGTGCAAAACTTTTCCTTGTAACAACTCGCCACTCGCATTAGAGTTCGGTAAGCTTCGCAGTGGAAGTTCACTCCTTTCAAGAGGTCGCTGATGTTCCGGATCAAACAAGCTGTACTGTGGTTGCCTGCCCTGTTGCTCCTGCATGGAGCCGTCTCGGAGGTGTATGCAAAGAAATGCTCTGAGCAGACCGTCAAGGCGGCCTTTGACTCAGGAATGAGCGCGGACATGGTGGCTTCGATTTGCCCGAAGTACAAGGAAACGCTTGCCGCGTCCGGGGAGGAGATCACCGCTCAGCCCGCGAAAACGACCACGCCCAAGTCCGCCCCGGCCACCCAAACCAAGGCGGCTTCCTCCCGTCCGGTCAAGCAAAGTTGCTCGGAGCAGGACAAGGTCAACATGGTGCTGGCCGGAGTCACTGTGGAGACGATTTGGGCGACCTGCGGCAAGCCCGCGCAGACGGCTCAAGCCGCTGCGGCGGTGCAGCCTGCTGCGACGGTGGCCAAGGAACCGGAGCCAAAGCCCAAGAAAACCCGCACCCGCCGCTCTCAGCAGAAAAAAGCGGAACCTGCCCAACAGGAGGAAAAATCCGAAGTTGCGGAATCCGAATCTGAAGAAACCCCCTTGGAAACGCAGCACACCCTCGGGTTTGGCCTTGGCTTGGGTGCCCAAACGCAATTTCTGTTGCCGTACTACTCCTATAGCCTTGATGAGCAGTTGATGGTCGGCGCCCAACTCCGCATGATGAAAATGGACGGCAGTTCCGTGACCGCCATCACGGGGTCCGGGGGCTACTTGTGGAAATGGAGTGATTTCCGCTTGGGAGGTCAGGGGTACTTGGGTTTTGGAGATGGAGTGAGTTGGGGCTTTGAGGGCTTGGCGTTTTACGACCTTGTTCCCGGCTTGGACCTCGGCTTGGCCCTCAACCTGCCGCTGGGCAGCACCAAAAGCGTGAGTCACACGCTGGGCTTCACGATGCTCGCAGGCTACAAGTTCTGAAAACAATCAAGACTGACGCAAAATCCGGGCAGTGGTGACATTTCCCGTTCGTGCTGAGCTTGTCGAAGCATGAACGAGGATTGGACTTCGCCCTTCGACAGGCTCAGGGCGAACGGAACAGCCAAATTCTGAGATTTGCGTACGTCCTGAAACAATCAGATCAGCGCGAAATCACCCACCTCCGGTGAAGGTGGTGTTTTCGGTGCCACGCACCGACCAGCCCGTGAGCCGTTGCTCAATCAGGACAGCGATGCCGTACATGATGATCGCAATCACGGCAATGGCCAGCAATCCCGCAAACATCAGCGGCACTCGGAAGGACGAGTACGCTTGCAGCATCAGGTAGCCAATTCCGGCGTTGGAGGCCACGGTTTCGGAAATCACCGAGCCGACAAAGGCCAGCGTGACGGCAATCTTGAGTGACGCGAAGAAATACGGAAGCGACCGTGGAATGCCGACCTTGAAGAGAATGTCCGTCTTGCGGGCGCCAAGGCTGCGTAGCACGTCCTGAAGCTCCGGTTCCAGCGTGGCAATGCCTGTGGCCACGTTGACGACGATGGGGAAGAAGGAGATCAGGAATGCGGTGATGATCGCCGGAATCGTGCCGATTGAAAACCAGATCACCAAGACCGGAACGATGGCGACCTTGGGGATCGCATTGAAACCGATCAGGATGGGGTAGATCGCCCGATAGAGCAGCGGGGAGGCTCCGGTTACCAATCCCAGTCCCATGCCAAACACGATGGCGATGGCGAAGCCGACGAGCGTGGTGTAGAGCGTTTGCTGGGTGTGCATCCAGATCGGTCCCCAAAACTGGATCAAGGCTTCAATGATCGCCGAGGGGGCCGGCAGCACGGATTCCTCGATTTCGCTGATCCAGACCATTGCCTCCCAAAACCCGAAGAGCAGGGCGGTGGCGATCCACGGAGCCAAGGTGTCGCGGTTGAGTTTCATGCTTGCCTCACCTGAACGATGTAGTCCCGGAGCTTGTGAACGTAGTCCACAAACTTGGGGTCATAGGTGCTTTCCAAGGTGCGCGGACGCGGCAGGTCAATGGTTTCCTTGTGGACAAAGCGTCCGGGTCGGTTGGAAACGACATACACGGTGTCCGCGAGGTACACCGATTCCCGCAGGTCGTGGGTGACGAGGATCACCGTGAACCCCCGCTCGCGCCACAAGCCTTGCAGCACGTCCCAGAGTTCCTCACGGGTGAAGGCGTCCAGCGCGGCGAAGGGTTCGTCGAGCAACATCAGTTCCGGCTCGTGGATGAGGGCGCGGCAGAGCGAGGCCCGTTGCTGCATCCCTCCGGAGAGCTGCCACGGGAACTTGGAGCCGAAGCCTCCCAGCCCCACGGTTTCCAGCAATGCCTCGCCCTGGGCCTCGAACTCCTTTCGTTTTTTCCGAAACTGCCCCCGGTGCGGCTCCACCACCTCCAGCGGCAACAGCACGTTTCGGAGGGTGCTGCGCCACGGGAGCATCACGGGGTTTTGGAACGCCATTCCCACGATCTTGAGCGGCTTGGTGACGGGATTGCCGTCCACCACAACCGTTCCCGCACTGGCCGGATGCAGGCCGGAAACCAGCTTGAGCAGCGAGGACTTTCCGCAGCCGGAGGGACCGACCACGGCGATGCACTCGCCACGCTGGATTTCCAGAGAAACGTCCTGGAGGGCCAAGAGTCCTTCTGCTTGGCCCCCGTAAGTCAGGCTGGCGTTCTGGAGGTCAACAAACGCCATTACGGCAGCATGCGCTCGGCGCGAGGAGGCAGGAACATGCGGGTGAAGATTTCGCTCACGTCGGGCTTGCGCTCCAGCCCGTAGGCCAGCGAAAGCTGGTCAATGGCGCGGTTCATCCGCGAGATGACGATGTCGCCCGCCCCGCTCTGCTTGACGTGGTCGGTGAGGATGTTGGCGCTGATCGCCAAGTCCAGCCGCTCGCGCTCCAGTCCGGCATCAATCAGCGGGTCGGTCTTCAGGGTCGCCTTGATGCCTGCGTCGGGATTGCGGATGGTTTCCTTGAGTCCCCGGAAGGTGGCCCGCACGAACGCCCGCACCTGCTCCGGATGCTCGCGCACCATCTTGGGCGAGGCGATCACGGCGTTGCCGTAGAAATCCATCCCGTAGTCCGAGTACATCATGATCACCATGTCCTCCGGCTTGACTCCCTTGGACTTGAGATCAAGGTAGGAGGAGAAGTAGTGCCCGGAGATGAGGTCCACGTCGCCACGGGCGAGCATGGCCTCGCGCAGGGCAGGGTCCATGTTGCTGCGAGGCACGGAATTCGGGTCGAACCCGGCTTGCGCGGCAAAGGCCGGGAAGAGCTTGTACGAGGCGTCAAACACCGGAGCCCCCAGCGTTTTGCCCGGAATGTCCTTGGGACCGGAAATGCCGTGGCTCTTGAGGCTGAAGAGCGAGAACGGCGGCGCGTCATAAACCATCATCACGCACTTGATCGCCTTGTCCGGATTCTTGGAGTTGTAGTCAATGAGCGCGTTGATGTCGGCGAAGCCCATGTCGTAGGCGCCGCTGGCCACGCGGATCACCGCGCCTGCCGAGCCTTTGCCCGCGTCAATCGAGACGTTCAGTCCCTCGTCCGAGTAATAGCCTTCGTGCATCGCCAGCAGGAAGGGCGAGGTGGGGCCTTGGAACTTCCAGTCCAAGGTGAACTTGAGGTCCATGGCCAGTGCCGGAGCCGCGCTCAGTGCGAGCAGCAGTGCCCCAGCCAGTCCTTTCCAAAGGGAAGTGAGCTTGAACATGATTCTCCTAAGAGTTTGAGATTACAGAAAACGGCCCGGAACACCCGGGCCGCCCAAAACGCTACACGACTGGTCGGCACACAGCAAGCGGGAATCACGCTTTGCGTCGGGCCACGGCATCGGCGACCACGCAGAGGATTTCAAACATCAGCGTCGCGCCCACGAGCGCAGTGTTGCCTGTGGGGTCAAAGGGCGGGGCCACCTCCACCAAATCCCCGCCGATGAGATTGAGTCCCTGAAGCCCCCGGACCATCAACTGCGCCTCCAGCGTGGTCAGTCCGCCGACCTCTGGTGTGCCCGTTCCCGGCGCGTAAACCGGATCGAGTCCGTCCACGTCAAAGCTGATGTAGGTGGGGCCATCGCCGACCACTCGCCGTGCCTCCTCGACCACCGCCTTCCAGCCGAGTTCGTGGTACTCCTCGATGTAGATCACGCGCATTCCGGAATCGTGACTGAACTGCCAGATGCTGAGGTCGTTGAGTGACCCCCGGATGCCGATCTGGATAGTGCGTTTGGGGTCGAGCAGCCCCTCCTCGACTGCCCTCCGAAAGGGCGCACCGTGGTGGAACTTGGAGCCGAGGTAGTCATCGCCCGTGTCGCAGTGTGCATCAAAATGCACCATGCCGACAGGCCGCTCCTTGGCAATTGCCCGGAAGATCGGTAGCGTGATCGAATGATCCCCGCCCGCCGACACCGGAACCACTCCCGCCTCGTGGATTTCCCGGAAGCACCCCTCGATCTCGTCGAGGCTTTTTTCTAGGGCAAACGGTGCTTCCGCCCACGCATCCCCGACATCGGCGATCTTGCAGGATTCGTAGGGGTTGAGTCCAGTGGCCTGGTTCATCTTGCGGATCAGGCTGGACTGGTTGCGGATTTCGCGGGGGCCGTGTCGCGCTCCGGTGCGATTGGTGACACCGCCGTCAAACGGCACCCCCACCAAGGCGATGTCCAGCCCTGCTGGGTCTTCCTGATACGGCGCCCGCAGGAAGGTCGGGAGGCCCGTGTAGCGGGGCCGCACTTGCGGATCAGCAAATTCGGGATACTTGAATTGTCGTGGCATGGTGGTTCCTATTGGTTGATGAGTTTGTCCAAACGCAAATGCGTGATCTTGAGTTGCTCCCCGGCGGCGGTGCGGAGTTCCGTGTCGCGTTCGGAGTCGAGTCGCTTGGAAAGGATGTTCAGCAGTTCCGGGGCGCTCTTGCCGGAAGCGCAGACGATGTAGATGAAGCCGAAACGCCGCTCGTATTCGGCGTTCTTCTCCGCCATCTCGGTTTTGATGCGTTCATCGGCGGACTGCATTCCAGACTGCTCCTTGGAGGTCCACGAGGCGGTGTCCTTGGCGACTTCCGGTGGCTTGCTGGCCCCGATGCGCGGGTGGGCGGCGAACGCTTCCAGCCAGTCCGGTTCGGTCATTTCTGCCCAAACCTCGTCAGCGAATCGATGTAGTGCCTCCGCATCGGCGAACGGTCGCTGGTCCAGCATTTGCGCGGCCCAACGTGTGGCACCGCAGCACTTCAGCAGCTCGGTGCGAGCCTCGGCTTCCGAAAGGGCGTTTAGCTGCTCACAGGTCATCAGGCTTGTCGTGCTTCGATGATTTTCCGGAACGAACCCGCACGGACTTCCGCGACGGTGATGCCTGCCGCCTCGACGTCCTCCGGATCAATCGCCCCGGAGTTGAGGGCGCGGAAGAAGTAGTTGAGCAGCCCCTGCCCGGTAGCCGCATCGTCAAACACGTCCCCGCTGACCGTTGGCTTGGAGGCTTGCTCGACGAGGTTCCGGAGCCGGGTGGTCGAGGTTTGTAGCTGTTCCAGAAAAAAGGCGGCGGAGGCGGCATAGCGCACCGGAAGCTGCGCCGCGTGCAAATCCCAGCCTTGGTAGAAGGCGTGGCGCAGCGAGTTGCGGATGTGCGTGTAGCCCAGCCGCCAGACCTGATGCACGGTTTCAAGGTTTTCCCGAACCTGCATCGGAGACAAATTGTCTTCTCGATGCGGGCCGACGGGCATGAGGTTCGTCGCGCCGTCCGAGAGGAAGATGCCCGTGCCGCCAAAGGCGACCTTCATGACGTGCCGGGCGAAGTCGCACACGGGATTGTCCATCGCCTGATACGCCGCAATCAGGTCGCACGAGGCGGTGTAGTCGTAGGTTCCGAAATGCGCCCCGGTGCAGCGTCCCTTGGCGGCGTTGGCGATCTGACGGGCCGTCACCGCGCCTTCCACATCAAACACGGACTGCGTGGTCTCGATCATGATCTCCATTTTCAGCGAACCCGCCGGAAGGTTGTGTTGCTGCTCGAACACCTCAAACAGTTCCACCAGCGCCGCCGCCTGCTCTGGAATCTCGACCTTCGGAAGCGTGATCACCAAACCTTCCGGAAGCACCCCGCTGTTTTCGGCGAGCAGGGTGCTGAGAAAAAGATCAGTGGTGCGCATGCCGCGAGCGAAGAATTCCGCATTGAAGGGCTTGACGCGGATGCCGATGAACGGCGGCAGGATGCCCTGCTGGTGTGCGGCGATGACTGCCTTCGCGCCCTGCACCGCCACTGCGTCCTCCTCCTCGTCCGGGCGGATGCCGAAGCCGTCCTCGTAGTCGAGCCGATAGTCCTCCACCGCCTCGCGCTCCAGCTTTTGACGGACTTGCCGATACACGCGCCATGCGAGCCACACCGGGAAATCGGCAGGAGCCACACCGCGCTGCTCCACGTCCTGCACGAGGGCTTCGAGATCGGAGATGCGCGTGGGCAGCGACTCGGACCCGTTCAATCCGAGCGCTTGCGCGAACGTCACAAAATCCGGAGCGTAGCTCTCCAAATGCTCAATCGCCTGCCGCCCCATCTCCTGCACGGTCTCGGCCCGGAAGAGGTGCGCCCCCCCATAAACGGTGTGGACGGGTTGCCGCGCAAACGATTTGCCGGGGTAGTTTTTCTCGAAGCGGGCATTGGCCTGCGCCAAGCGATCCAGCGTTCCGGAAATGTGATCAGAGGTGAGAGTCGTTTGCATGGGTGTTGAAACCGCTTGACAGCGCGGGCCTTTCTCCGCTTTAATGATTTGTTTGACCTGTTCGCCCGGAGTTCATGTTTGAGACGCTTTCCAGCAAGCTGACCTCCTCGCTCCGCAAGGTGCGCGGACAGGGACGGATGACAGAAGAAAACATCCGTGAAACGCTGGGAGAAGTCAAGACGGCACTGCTGGAGGCCGATGTCAACTTCCGGGTGGTCAAGGCGTTTCTGCGGGCGGTGCAGGAACGGGCGGTGGGCGAGGAAGTCCAAAGCAGCCTGACGCCGGGGCAGCAGTTCATCAAGATCGTCAATCAGGAACTGACCGAAATGCTCGGCGGCGAGGACGGCGAAAGCGCCGAACCCGCCGAGTTCCCCCTGATTGCGATGCTGGTGGGCCTGCAAGGTTCCGGGAAGACCTCCACGGTCGGCAAGCTCGCCAAGCACTATCAGGCGCAGGGCCGCAAGCCCTACCTGATTCCGGCGGACATCTACCGCCCGGCGGCGATTGACCAGCTTCAAGTGCTGGCCCGCACGCTGGAGGTGCCGTGCCATCCGTCCACGACGGATCGTGATCCGGTGGACCTCGCCCGCGAAGGTGTGGCGGCGGCCCAGGCCGAGGGCGCGGAGGTGATTTTGCTGGACACCGCAGGCCGCTTGCAGATTGACGAAGCGCTGATGGAGGAACTGGCCCGCATCAAGTCCGCCATCACGCCGCACGAAATCCTCTTCGTCGCCGACGCGATGACGGGGCAGGAGGCGGTCAACGTCGCTCGCGGCTTCAATGATCGGCTCGACCTCTCCGGGATCGTGCTGACCAAGATGGACGGTGATGCTCGCGGCGGGGCGGCGCTTTCGATCCGGGCGATCACGCAGAAGCCCGTCAGGTTCGTCACCGCCGGGGAAAAGCTCGACGCGCTGGAGGCGTTCCGTCCGGAACGGGTGGCCTCGCGCATCCTCGGCATGGGCGACCTGCTCTCGCTGATCGAGAAGGTCGAGACGAACTACAGCGAGAAGGAAGCGTTGCAGGTGCAGCAGAAGCTGCGTCACAACGAGTTCGATCTCGACGATTTCCGGGACCAGTTGCGCTCGATGCGCAAGATGGGTTCCGTGAAGGACCTCCTCGGCATGTTGCCGGGGATGGATGCTTCCATGCTCAAGCAGGCGAATCTCGACAACCGCCAGCTCGTCCACATCGAGGCGATCATTTCCTCGATGACGCCCCATGAGCGCCGCAAGCCGCAGGTCATCAACGGCTCACGGCGGTCACGCATTGCCAAGGGTAGCGGGCGGCAGGTCAGCGAGATCAACCGGCTGCTCAAGCAGTTTGCGCAGATGCGCAAGATGATGGGCAAACTCTCCCGCGTCCGGGATCCGGGCCGGGCCATGCGCGTCATGCAGGACATGATGCAGCGTTGAACCGAGAACCAAAACTCAGTACCACTCACACATGGTCAAAATCCGACTCGCCCGTGGCGGCGCGAAGAAGCGCCCCTACTACCGCATCGTGATTGCGGACTCGCACAAGAAACGCGATGGCCGCTTCATCGAGCGCATTGGGTTCTACAACCCGATGGTGCAGGAAAACCGCTTCGGGATTGACGGCGAACGCGCCAAATACTGGCTCTCCGTCGGAGCGCAGCCGACGGATCGCGTCCGCAAGCTGATGGAGAAAGCCGAGATCCTGTAGGTCTCGTGTCCGGAGCGCCGCGTCACATCCGCGATTACCCCGACCTCACCTGGCTCGGCACCGTGCTTGGTGCCCACGGCATGAACGGGGAGGTCAAGGTGCGGCCTGAAACCGACGATCCGGAATACTATCTGGAAACCCCCGCGTTTTTTGTGGAAACGGCCACGAGCCTGACCCACTTGGACGTGGAGGGAATGCACCTCCAGAAGGGGCAGTGGCTGGTGGCCTTTGCCGAAGTCACGACCCGTGTGGAGGCCGAAGCCTTCAAAAGTGCGCGCCTGCTGCTGCCGGACGAGCAGCTCAAGCCGCTCGCACCGGGAGAACACTTCCACCACCGTATTCAGGGGTGCGGAGTGGAGTCCACCACGGGCGAGCCGCTGGGCACGGTCTCGCGGGTGATCGAAACAGGGGCCAACGACGTGTACGAGGTGCGGCATGAAGGCCGGACCTACCTCGTTCCGGCGGTGCCTCACATCGTGGTGAGCGTGGACACGGAGGTGCAAAAGGTCGTCATCGACCCAATTCCGGGACTCTTGGACGAAGAGTCGGGGAAGTGAGCCGATGTTGCGACTCGACATCCTGACGCTCTTTCCACAGCTTTTCGGTCCTTTTTTGGCAGAGGGGCTGTTGGGCAAGGCGATTCGGGAACAGCAGGTGGCCGTTCACCTCTGCGATTTCCGGGAATACGGACTCGGCAGGCACAAGCAGGTGGACGATGAGCCGTATGGCGGCGGGCCGGGAATGGTGCTGCGCGTCGAGCCAATCTGGCAGGCGCTGCACGACCGGGAGCGCCACCACCGCAACGCAGGCCGGAGCGTCCGCAAGCTGTTGCTCACGCCGCAAGGAACGCCCTTTCGGCAAGCAACCGCCCGCGCTTTGAGCCGGAGCGAGGACGCGCTGATTCTCATTTGCGGGCGTTACGAGGGCTTTGACGAGCGCATCCGCAACTTGGTGGACGAGGAAATCTCCGGAGGGGATTTCATCTGCTTCGGCGGGGAAGTCGTCGCCATGACGATGATCGAGGCGGTCACGCGGCTCCTGCCCGGAGTTTTGGGCAACGCGGAATCTTCGCAGGAAGAGTCGTTTTCGGAAGCTCGGCTGGAGCATCCGCAGTACACGCGGCCTCCGCTTTTCGAGGGCATGGCCGTCCCAGAGGTGCTGCTTTCCGGGCACCACGGGAAGATTGCAGAATGGCGCCGCACACAGGCGCAGGAACGGACCGCGCAACGGCGTCCGGATTTGTTAAAAACTTCATGAGTTCAGAGGACCAATGGCAACGCTGATGGAAAAGGTGGAGCGATCGCAGCTCCGCGAGAATCCCCTGCCCGACTTCCGGGTGGGCTGCACCGTGCGGGTGAACTACCGCATCACCGAAGGCAACAAGGAGCGCATTCAGGCTTACGAAGGTGTGGTCATTGGCATGCACTGCGGGATCAACAACAACAAGGCGACCTTCACGGTTCGCAAAGTCGCGCAGGGCGGGCACGGCGTGGAGCGCATTTTCCCGCGTCACTCGCCGCGCATCGAAAGCCTCGTGGTGTTGAAGGAAGGCCGGGTGCGCCAGGCCAAGCTCTACTACCTCCGGGAGCGTCATGGCAAGGCCGCCCGCATCAAAGAGCGACTCAACAGCCGGCTGGCCAAGTCTCCAGCTTGAGTCGGCGGCTCAGGCTCAGGGCTTTCGGAGCATCGCCGGAGTGGATGAGGCCGGGCGCGGCCCGCTCGCGGGTCCGGTGGTGGTCGCAGCGGTGATCTTGGGGCCAAATTGGGACACCCGCCACCCGCTTCAGGATTCCAAGCGGATTCCAGAAGAGGAGCGCGAGCGGCTGTTTCCGATCATCCGCAAGCAGGCCCAGGCGCATCGCATCATCGCGGTTTCGCCCAAGGCGATTGACGAGTCGAACATCCTGCGGGCCACGCTGGACGGCATGACACGCTCGCTCCGGGAGTTGCCGACTCCAGCCGACTATGTCTTGGTGGACGGCAACCGCCTGCCCGTGATGGGGATTCCGGGGGAGGCTGTGGTGAAGGGCGACTCGCGCTCGTGCAGCATTGCCGCCGCCTCGATTCTGGCGAAGGTCGTGCGGGATCGCATCATGCGGGTGTACGGACGGAGGTACCCGGAATGGGGCTTCGAGCAGCACTTCGGCTACCCGACCCCGAAGCACCGCGAGGCGCTTCAGCGGCACGGACTCAGCCCGATCCACCGCCGCACGTTTCGGTGGAAGCCGCGTCCGGCGCAACTGGACTTGCTGTGACGAAGGCCAGGCAGAGCCTCGGTGCCGCCGGAGAGCAAGCCGCCTGCGAACACCTTGCCCAGCAGGGCTTGACCGTGCTGGAGCGGAACTTCCGCTGTCGGCTGGGAGAAATTGACATCATCGCACGGGACGGCGAGCATCTTGTCTTCTGCGAAGTGAAAACGCGCCGTGAGGGCGGGACGCATCCGTTCCTGTCCGTCACGCAGCGCAAACAGCGCAAGCTGCGCCAGTTGGGGGCGTACTACCTCAGCCGGCATCATCTGGAACACCTGCAACCGCGCTTTGACGCGATTGCAGTGCATCAGGCGCCGGACGGGGCGTTCGCCATCGAGCACCTGCCCAACGCCTTTTGAACGCTGCTCTGGAACTCCGGAGGGCACCTTAACCCAAACGCCTGAACACAATGGCACACCACAAGTCTGCGAAAAAGCGCATCCGCCAGACCATCAAGCGCACCGCCCGCAACCGCTCGCTGCGCTCCAGCATGAGAACCGCGATCAAGAAGTACCGCACCCTGCTGGACGAGGGCGATGCCAAAGTGGCGAACGAAGCCTACCCGAAAGTCCAGAAAACCATTGACAAGATGGTGACCAAGGGCATCCTGCACCGCAACACTGCGGCCCGCTACAAGTCCCGGCTTTCGCAAGCTCTGGGCCAACTCAGTGCCCCGGTCGCAGAAACGGCCTGAGTCCGGAGTTTCCGGAGCCTGAACAAATTCGGATTGACCTTCTCCCAGCGTTTCTCTAACGTTGGGGGCTGGTGATCACCCGATTTTCTGGCCTCGGAGGCACGCTCTATGGACTCGTCTTTTCTTCACCGCAGGATTCACAGCATCACCGGCATCGTTCCGGTGGGGCTGTTTCTCGTCTATCACCTCTACCTCCAGCTCTACCTGCACTCCGGAGCCTCGGAGTACAACGAGCGCGTCAACAGTTTCTACGACAGTCCGCTTGCGGTCTGGATTCTGATCCTGCTCGTTTACCTCCCGTTGCTCTACCACTCCGTGCTGGGCCTGCGGCTGAGTGCGGAAGCCGCGGTGCAGCCGCAATATCAGTACTTTGCCCACGCGCTCTACTGGCTTCAGCGCGTCAGCGGCGTGGGGGTGTTCCTGTTCATGCTCGGTCACCTCTGGAACGCCAAGCTCGTCCCGGCCATGGAAGAGAACGGGATGCTTTGCCTTGCCGAGTGTGCGAACGACCACTACGGGCACCTGGTGCTGGGCTTTGGCGATCCGGAAACCGGACTGGTGACCAAGGCGGTTTACCTCCTTGGGGTGCTGGGCGCGACCTTCCACCTCGCCAACGGCATCAACACCTTCTGCATGACGTGGGGCATCGCGCTCACCCCCAAGGGGCAGTTCCGGGTGCGCATCTTCAGCTTCCTTGTCTTCATTCTGCTCACGGGCAGCACCTTCTACGCGCTCAGTGCCCTTTGGTGAGCCGGGGTTCAATCAAAAAAGATGAAGCAAGGCATAGTGGAAAATAGGGAATCACACGAGTGTGCAAGGGAAGATTTTTCGAGTTGAAAGCGAACGGACCATAGGAGTGAATCCATGAGCAAGCAACGAGTGATTGTGATCGGCGGAGGGCTGGCCGGACTGGCCGCGACCATGAAGATCGCCGAGCAGGGCACCCCGGTGTTGCTGGTGTCCTTCCTGCCCGTCAAGCGCTCCCATTCGGTCTGTGCGCAGGGGGGCATCAACGGCGCGGTCAACATCAAGGGCGAGGGCGACTCTCCGGACATCCATTTCTACGACACGGTGAAGGGCGGCGATTTCTTGGGGAACCAGCCGTTGTGCAAGGACATGTGCTACCACGCGCCCTTCATCATCTACCTGCTTGACCGCCTTGGGGTGCCCTTCAACCGCACACCGGAAGGCAACCTCGACTTCCGGCGCTTCGGCGGCACCCTGCACCACCGCACGGCTTTCTCCGGGGCCACCACCGGGCAGCAGTTGCTCTATGCGCTGGACGAGCAGGTGCGTCGGCACGAGGTTTCGGGAATGGTGGAAAAGCAGGAGTGGCACGAGTACCTTGGAGCGGTTCTCAACGACGAGGGGCGTTGCGTGGGCGCGGTCATCCAGAACCTGCGCACCGGGGAAATCCGGGCGGAGCGCGGCGATGCGGTGATTCTCGCCACGGGCGGTCCCGGCGTGGTGTACGGACGCTCCACCAACTCGGTGGTCTGCACGGGCACAGCCACCACCTCTGCCTACCTCCAAGGAGCCAAGTACGGCAACGGCGAGTTCATCCAAATCCACCCCTCGGCGATTCCAGGACGCGACAAGTTGCGCCTGATGAGCGAATCCGCCCGTGGCGAAGGGGGGCGCGTCTGGGTGCCGAAACAAGCCGGAGACAACCGCGCTCCCAAGCAGATTCCGGAGGACGAGCGTTATTACTTCCTCGAAGAACGTTATCCGCGCTTTGGCAACCTCGTGCCCCGCGATGTGGGTGCCCGCGAAATCTATGACATCTGCGTGAACGGCGGGCTTGGGGTTCACGGCGACCTCAAGGTCTATCTCGACCTCACCCACCACTCCCGCGAGTTTCTGGATCGCCGTCTGGGCGGCATCCTCGAAATCTACGAGAAGTTCACCGGAGTGGACCCGCGTGAGGAGCCGATGGAAATCTTCCCGGCGGTTCACTACTCGATGGGCGGCATCTGGACGGATTTCGAGCGCACCGCCGACGGCTTCATCAACCACCTCTCGCCGCGCAATCAGATGACCTCGATTCCCGGACTCTATGCCGCCGGGGAGGCCGATTACCAGTACCACGGCGCGAATCGGCTGGGGGCAAACTCGCTGTTGAGCTGCATCTACACGGGCTTGATGATGGGGCCGGGCGTGGTCAACCTCCTTCGGAACCTTCCGGAAGCCGCCGAGGACTTGCCGCAGAGCGTGTTTGACCAAGCGGCAGGCCAGTGGCGCGAGCGCATTTCTGGAATCCGGAAGATGGAGGGCAATGAGAACCCCTACGCGCTCCATGCCGAACTCGCCAACGAGATGATTTCCAATGTCCTCATTGTGCGGGAGAACAGCAAGCTGGCCTCGACGCTGGACACCATTGAGGCGATCGAACAACGCTGGCACAACGTGAGTTGCGTGGACACCAAGGACTGGACGAATCCGGTGCCGAGTTTCATCAACCAACTCTGGAACATGATCCAGCTTTCCAAGGTGATCACCAAGGGCGCACTGCTGCGCGACGAATTCCGAGGGGCGCACTACAAGCCGGAGTTCGACCTCGACCAGCCCGGCGATTTCAAGCCGGAGAGCTACTTGGAATACGAGGACATGAAGGCCAACGGCGGAGTGAAGGACGGATACTTTGCGCCGGAGCATCTCGGCTACATGGAGCGCTTCGAGGCGAACAACAACCAGTGGCTCAAGTCCACCATTGCGGATTACCAGCAAAGCGGTGCCGGCGGAGGATACTACTCCAACGGGGGGCCGGACATCACCTACGAGTCGGTGGATGCCTCGCTGATTGCTCCAAGGCCGCGCAAGTACGATTGACGACTAAACTCTAGCTAAAATTCCAGGAGGCTCATGGCCGACACGATTCGGTTTAAGATCAAGCGTCAGGACTCCCCGGAGGGGGGGCCGTATTGGGAGGAGTTTGAGATTCCGTACCAGAAGAACTCGAATGTCATCTCCTGCCTGATGGACATCCAGAAAAACCCGGTGAACACCAAGGGCCGTGAGGTGGCACCGGTGGTGTGGGAGTCGAACTGTCTGGAAGAGGTCTGCGGCACCTGCACGATGCGCGTCAACGGAGAGGTCCGGCAGGCGTGCAGTGCACTGATTGACCGACTGGAGCAGCCCATTGTGGTGGAACCCATGAGCAAGTTCCCGGTGGTTCGGGATTTGGTGGTGGACCGCGCCCGGATGTTTGATGCACTCAAGCAGGTGCAGGCGTGGGTTCCGGTGGATGGCTACTACGACCTTGGGCCGGGCGAGCGCATCTCCCCGAATCACCAGCAGACGGCCTACAAGCTCTCGGAGTGCATGACCTGCGGATGCTGTGTGGAAGCCTGTCCGCAGTATGCGAAGGACGGCGATTTCCTCGGCCCGGCGGCGGTCAGTCAGGCGCGGCTCTTCAACATGCACCCCACGGGCAAAAACATTGCGGACGAGCGCATCGACGTCCTCACACAAAAGGGCGGCATCGCCAGTTGCGGCAATGCCCAGAACTGCGTGGAGGTCTGCCCTAAGGGCATTCCGCTCACGGAGTCCATCGCAGAAATGGGTCGCCAGGCCTCCAAGCGCTTCTGGCAAACGCTCTTCCGCGCCGCCTGATTTTCATTGCTGAGCCTCCGTTTCGGGAGGCTCACACCCTTCCTTGCCGGGCCGACTTCCTGCCGGACTCTTCCGGTGCGGCTCCCCTCGCCATCAGTTGCCTTGCCTGTCCTGCCGAAAAACCGTACAATATCGTATTGGACTGTTCGGAAACCTTTCTCCGGAAACACGCACAGAACTTGCACCAGAAGAAGGGCTGACGAAGCGACTGGACGTTGCGGGCACCACCGATTGGGATTTTATGAAACAGGTGATCTTTAACACAATCCGCAAGAAAAAGGAGCGGTTCCCGGAACTGTTGACGATCGAGTTCAGCAGCATCTGCAACGCTAAGTGCATCATGTGTCCGCACTCGGAGATGGAGCGGGTGAAGGAGAACATGCCGTTTGAGATTTTGCAGAAGATTGTGGACGACTGCAAAGGCAAGCCGCTGAAGAAGATCAACCTGTTCTGGCTGGGCGATTCGCTGTGCCACCGCGAGATTCTGGAGTACCTGCGCTACGTCCGCAAAAACCTTCCCAACGTCAAGCTCTACCTCTCCACCAACGCCGGACTGCTGCACGAGAAGCGCAGCCGCGTGATCATTGACGAGGACTTGCTGGATGTCATCAACTTTGACATTGACGGTTTCAAAAAAGAGACCTTTGAGATGGTCCGCGCCCCGCTGAAGTTTGACAAGGTAACGCACAACGTGAAGTACTTCCTCAGCTACAAGAAGGAACAGAGCAAGCGCAAGCCGCAGACGCGGGTGACGATCATCAACATGAAGCCCACCGAGAGCGAGATTGATGATTTTGTGGAGCATTGGACTCCGCTTGCCGACAAGGTGGATGTCAACAAATACAACACGTGGTTGGGCACCCAGCAGGATTTGAACGTGGGCGACAGCCTTGAGGCGAGCCAGCAGGGGCGGTTTGATTTTGCCTGCACCCATCCTTGGGACGAACTCGTGATTGGCGCGGATGGCCGTGCGGGGCTGTGCTGTCTCGACTACGAACTTCATGCCGAAGTCGGAGATGTGAACAAAAACACCGTTCAAGAAATCTGGCAGTCGGAGACCATGAACTGGTACCGCAACAAGATGCTCAATCTGGAGTACGCCGAGATTGACGTTTGCCGCAACTGCAATGCCTACATTTACCAGCAGGACAAGACGTGGGCAAGGCTTCAGAGATGATTCGATCCCCTTGTTGACTCTGCCGGAATCTCACCCGCATTATCCTGTCACTCCCCCACACCTGCTCACCACGTTTTCTCTGAAAACCCACGCATGATTCTGATCACCGGAGGTGCTGGATTTGTAGGCTCCAGCCTGGCCCTGCGGCTCAAGGCGGAGTTTCCCGAGAAATCCGTGGTGGCCTTCGACAACCTGAAGCGCCGAGGCTCCGAACTGAACCTGTCGCGTCTGCGCTCGGCAGAAGTGGAGTTTGTTCACGGAGATGTCCGCAACCCCTCGGATTTGGACCTTCCAGACGTGGAGTGGATCATCGAGTGTTCCGCCGAGCCGTCGGCCCTCGCCGGACGGGACGGCAACACGGACTACTTGGTCCACACCAACCTGCTGGGCACCCACCACTGTCTGGAACTGGCACGGCGACAGCGGGCCGGAATGATCTTTCTCTCCACCAGCCGCGTCTATCCCGTCAAAGCCATTCAGCAGCTTCGCTTCCACTCCGGTCAAACCCGTTTTGAACTGGCCGAGCCGCAGGCCACGCCCGGAGTTTCAGCGGAGGGAATCGCCGAGGATTTTCCGCTCGAAGGCGCACGCACGCTTTACGGAACCACCAAGCTCGCTTCCGAATTGCTGATCACCGAATATGTGGACAGCTTCGACCTGCCCATCGTCATCAACCGTTGCGGGGTGCTGACGGGACCGTGGCAGATGGGGAAGGTGGACCAGGGCGTGGTGGTGCTGTGGATGGCCCGTCATCTCTTTGGCGGGGAACTCTCCTACATCGGCTACAACGGCACAGGCCGACAGGTCCGGGACATGCTGCATGTGGAGGACTTGGCCGATTTGGTTTGTCTGCAAATGCGGCAAATCGCTGACCATCAGGGAAAGACCTACAACGTAGGGGGCGGCCCGGAAATCAGCGTGAGCCTTCAGGAACTCACGGCGTGGTGCGAGCAAATCACAGGGAATTCCATCCCGATTCATCCGGATTCGCAAGAGCGAGCGGGCGATGTGCCGTGGTTCATCACGGATTCCCGCAAGCTTCAGCAAGTCACGGGCTGGCAACCTCAGCGGTCGCTGGAGCATATTCTCAACGAGATCCACGACTGGATCAAAGCCCATCAAGCACAACTTCGCCCCATTCTCAGCTAGAAATTACGATGAGTGTTGTCATTGTCACAGGATCCACCGGACTGATCGGCTCGGAAACGGTGCGGTTCTTCGCAAAACAGGGCATGGACGTTGTCGGCATTGACAACGACATGCGCGCCGAGTTTTTTGGGGCGGAAGCCTCCACCGCATGGAATCAGGCGGTCTTGGAAAAGGAGGTGCCGACCTATCGCCACATCAACGCCGACATCCGGGACGAAGCAGCGATGCAGAGCCTTTTCCAGCGTTACGGTTCGGACCTTCAGGTGGTGGTGCATTGCGCGGCGCAGCCTTCTCACGACTGGGCGGCCAGCGATCCGTTCAAGGACTTCACCGTCAACGCCAACGGCACGCTGGTGTTGCTGGAAACGACCCGTCAGCATTGCCCGGACGCGGTGTTCATTTTCACCTCCACCAACAAGGTTTACGGAGACGCGCCCAACGAACTTCCACTGGTGGAGACCGAAACCCGCTGGGAACTTGTGGATCACCCCTATGCGGAGTTCGGCATTGACGAGACGATGCGCATTGACCAGTGCAAGCACAGCCTGTTCGGGGCTTCCAAGGTGGCGGCGGACGTGCTGGTGCAGGAGTACGGACGCTATTTTGGAATGAAGACGGCCATCTTTCGCGGAGGCTGCCTGACCGGCCCGGCGCATTCGGGGACTCAGTTGCACGGCTTCCTCGCGTACCTTGCCAAGTGCGCGGTGACCGGAACGCCCTACACGGTGTTCGGCTACAAGGGCAAGCAGGTGCGGGACAACATCCACAGCCACGATTTGGTGACGATGTTCTGGGAGTTCTTCCAGAATCCACGGGTGGCCGAGGTGTACAACACCGGGGGTTCGCGCCACTCGAATTGCTCGATGCTGGAGGCCATTCAAATCTGCGAGGAACTGTCCGGGCGGGAGATGAACTGGAGCTACGAGGAAACCAACCGCATCGGCGACCACATCTGGTGGATTGGCGATGTCCGCAAGTTTCAGGGACACTACCCGAACTGGAGCTACCGCTACAGCATCCGCGAAATTCTGGAGGAAATCGTGGAGGCGCAGAAAGACCGCGCATGACCCCGGAACTGAGTATCGTGATCCCGGCTCACAACGAGGAAGGCTGCATCGAGCCGACCTTGCGTCAGCTCGCCGCAGTTTTGGAGCGGGAGGCCATTGACTACGAAGTGGTGGTGGTCAACGACAACTCGGCAGATGCAACCCCGGAAATTCTGGATCAACTTGCCAGCGGGAACTCCCGGCTGAAGCGTCAGGACAACCCGCCGCCCAATGGGTTCGGGTGGGCGGTGCGGTGTGGAATGGATTGCGCCCAAGGGGAATGGGTGGCCGTGATGATGGCCGATGCCTCCGACGATCCGGAGGACTTGGTGCGATTTTTCCGCAAGGCCAATGAGTCTGGAAAAGATGCGGTGTTCGGCAACCGCTTTCTGCCCGGAGGCCGCGTGGTGGATTATCCGTGGTTCAAGCTCCTGCTCAACCGCCTCACCAACTGGCTGATCTGCCTGTTGTTCGCCATCCGCTACACGGACGTCACCAACGCCTTCAAGCTCTACCGCCGAACCACCCTCGAAGGCTTGAAGCCGTTCCTCAGCCCACACTTCAACCTCACGGTCGAGCTTCCGCTCAAGGTGATCGTCCGGGGCTACAGTTACTCGGTCCTGCCCAACTCGTGGCACAACCGCAAGGAAGGCGAATCCAAGCTGAAGATCAAGGAGATGGGGAGTCGCTACTGGTTCATCATCCTCTACTGCCTCATTGAAAAATGGCTCTCGGTGGGCGACTACCGGAAGTGATGGTCAACACTTCTTGCCGACAGAGCTTATGCAAAATTTCGATAGGGGCGACACTCCCCAAAAAAACTCCGTCCGTTTCCTTCCGTATGCCGCAATTGCGTTGGCGGCTGTGGGCTTGCTCCTCACGCTGATCCATCGGCGAGAAAACTATGACGATGCCTGGTTTGGCGAACTCGCGTATTTTCTGGCGACCGAGGGTGTGATCCGCTCGGAGCTCTTTGCCGACATGCTCGGCTGGGGGGATCAGGTGCTGATGACCCACAAGCTGCTGGTGGTGCTGACGGCTCTGTGGATCAAAATATGGGGATTTTCTCTGTGGACGGTGAAGACGGTCGCCTTGCCCTTTGTGGCCATGCAGGTCTTCCTGTTTTACCGCTACTGTCGGCAAAGCTGGATGCTGTGTGCGCTGCTTTACCTGACCTGCGGGGTGATCGTGCGCTACACCTTTGTGAGCCGTCCGGAGATTGCGATGGCGGTGCTGGGCTTCCTGAGTTGGCAAAGCCTCCAGCAGTTCCGGGAACACGGCGGAGTGCGCTGGCTGTTGTTGGCCGGAATGAGCGCAGGGGCGACGGCACTGTTCCACTTGCAGGGGGCGGTGTTCATGTCGGCAGGCGCGGTGTGGCTGCTTTGGTCGCGGCAACTCCGGGGGGCGGTCATCTACTCCGCCGTCGCGTTTGGCACGTTCCTGCTGTACTTCACCGATGTCGTACTCTCCGATGCGTGGGATGCCTATTTTTTCCAGATCGCCAACGATCCCGCCACCACCGCTCTGCGTAGCTTTTCCGAAAAGCTCTTCAACTTGGCGGAAATCCCGAAAATCCTGCTGCACAGCGGGGGCGAAATCCCGCTCACACTGCTCACGTTTGGATGCCTTTTCCTGCGCTGGAAATCGAAGCTGAACGCCAGCGACTTGGAAAAATACCTGCTGGTCCTTGCCCTCTGCTTTGCGGTGCTGGCCAACCGCGTGGTGCATGAGTACCTGATTCTCTTTGTGCCCTTCATGATCGCCTTCAGTGCCGAAACGCTGTATCGTGTGGCTGCTGAGCGGGGAACCGAGGCTGGGGGGCTGTTTCCAAAAACCGTGCGTTGGATGAACGTGCTGGTGATCCTCTATCTTGTTGCAGGAACGGCCTATGACGGCAAGCTGCTCTCCCGGAATTTGCAGGCCGAGCCGCTTTCAGAACGCAACGCCCGGCTCGGTGAAATAGTGGGGGAGGCACCGACCACGGTGATTGCCCCGATCAACTTTATTTTCGGCAACATTGAGCGGCACCACATCATCGGGCAGGGCTACTACCACCACTACCACCGCTACCAAGCGGAGCGGTTGACTCCGGAGGTTTTCTTTGCGGATGCCCAGCGCAAGGGAGTCCGGTTCGTGATTTTTGACAACACCCCGATCACGATGGAGTACCGTCCTCCGGAAGATTTGCCGGAGCAGATGGGGAGCTATCGGTTGGTCCACCGCGACAAACGGTTTCGGGTGTATAAAAAAATCATCGAGTGAGTTCCGTTCCCGGATGAAGGTAGAAAATTTCGATAGCGGTTTATCAATGCGTCGTGGCCCTACCCGCCCCGTTCGTGCTGAGCTTGTCGAAGCACGGACGTTCACCCTTCGACAAGCTCAGGGCGAACGGAGTGCCCGGCTTCAGGGAGTTGTGTAAGCCCGATGAAAATCCTGCTCGTCAACTTCGACAACCTCGGTGATGTGGTGTTCAGTTCGTCCCTTGCCGACACACTTGCTCACCATTTCCCTTCCGCCCAGATGGATGTGCTGTGTGCGTCTTACGCGAAGGACATCGCAACGTGCTATCCGGGAATCCGCGCTGTGTATGACCTCGCCCCGCCGTGGCGGGCCTCCTTGCAACAAAAAAAAGGCCAGTTGTCGGAGTATCTTTGCGTTCTGAAAACGGTGCGCCAAACGCGCTACGATGTCATGCTCTGCGCCTCGATTCACTGGAAGGACGTGCTGGGCGCACGGATGGTGCGGGCTGATCGGCATGTGGGCTTTTACAAACGACCCTTTTTGCGAAAACTGCTCACCACGCCCTGTCCCGTTCCGGACGATACCGAGCCGATTGTGCAGGCCATGCAACGCCTCGTGAGTGCTGCTTTCCCGGACTTGCCTGAAAATCTGGAGCCGCGCTATCGGCTGATTCCCCCGCAAGCAGACCAGAGCGGGGAAACCCCTCCTGTTGTCCTGCATCCGTTTTCCGGAGATGTTCGCAAAACGTGGCCCTTGGAAAACTGGCTGGAACTTGCGGAGAACCTGCGGGAAATCCATCCACTGTGCTGGATCGGCTCATCAGCGGATTTGGCGGATTTCCGGAAATCGGATGTGGTGCCTGTGGAGGAAATTCCGTCAGAGGCGGAGGTTGCCAAGGTGGGAGGCACGCTGAAACTGCTGGCGAGAGCGCAGTATTTCATCGGTCACGATTCCGGTCCAACCCACATGGCCTGTGGCTTGGGAAAGCGCGGACTGGCCTTG
The DNA here is from genome assembly GCA_964597275.1 of uncultured Pseudomonadota bacterium. Taxonomy (GTDB): domain Bacteria; phylum SAR324; class SAR324; order SAR324; family NAC60-12; genus UBA8110. The sequence continues at coordinate 37,206 of CAZQXS010000018.1, forward strand.
TACCCCACGCACACCGCTCGAAAATACTACCCGCAAGGAGTCGGGGCGTTTCAGCACCTCGTGGGCAATCCCATCGGCTCGCTGAAAGTCGGGGAAGTGCTGGCCAAGGTGAGGGACGGCCTCAGCAACCATTCCTGAGCGACCTTCAGCACCACCGCAAGCTATCCGTCTGAAGGGGCTTCGCGGTTCACCGTGTCCGGGGAAAACGCGGGACGGCAGACCGACCAGTATTCGGCAGGCTCATCAAAGGGATTGGCGTAGCGAACACGGCTTCCCTTGGGCACCAGCAGCGACTCTCCGGTGTTCAACACCACCGTTTTGCCATCCACCTCCACTTGCTTGCGTCCGCTCACCATCAGGGTGTATTCGTCAAACTCCGGATTCTGGTGCGGTTCCGACCATTTCGGTGGCGCGACCATGTGGGCGATGCTGATTTCAGAACCGCCAAGGGTCGCCCCTCCGAAATGTTCTTCGATGAGTTTGCCATCGGTGGTGGGCACCACAAAGGGTTGGCGTTGGACAATGGGATCGCTCATGGTTTCCTTCGGTCTGCGTTTAGGATTTGGGGATGCACGGTTTGTGCGGCCCGCTCGTAGTGGTTGGCGTTGTCAATCTCGGTCCACAGCAGGTCGTCCACACGCAGGTAGGCAATTGCTCGTGTCGTGCAGAGGTCCGAGAGCGTTTCCTCATAGTGGTTGCGACACGGAAACGTCAGGCCGTTTTCGTGGTGGGCGCACATAGCGCGGAAGGTTTCCTGCGTCAGCCAACTGATTCCAACCAACTCGCCCTGAATGGTAAACGCTGGATTGGGCTGCTTGTTGATCCACTGGATGCGTCCAGTGGTGACGGACTCCCCAAGAGGGTTCGCCGCTTCTCCGTGAATCCAGACCTCATCCTGAGATTGTGTGAATCCGGAAATCAGCACCGTGTCGGGACGGCCCTTGTCGAGCAGGGTTTCCAGTGCCCGCTGCTCGTACAGGAGATCGGATTCCAACAGCAGAAAATCGTCCTGAAGCTGCTCCCGGAGCAGGAAGAGCGAGTGCATGCTCCCGGATTCCACATAGCGTTCGTTGTGGACAAAGCACAACTCCGGCGCATCCGGAACCTGCCGCAGGCCTGTGGCCAGCAAGTCGTTTTGAAAGCCTGTCGCAACACACACCCGCTCCACTCCGCATGCCCGGAGGAGCCGCAGCGAGCGGCCCAGCAGCATTTCGCCGCCGACTTCCAGCAAACCCTTGGGGCGTTCGCCCACCACATCGCGCAGGCGGATGCCCATGCCTGCGGCAAGAATCACAGCGGTGCGTGTCAACTCAGCCGTTTGTTCCGCTGCGGCGGTGTTGGGGGAAGGGAATCGTGTTGTTGTCCCGGAACTGCATGGAGTGAAGCTGGCGGTAGCGTCCCCCCTTGCGCAGCAACTCGTCGTGAGTGCCCTCCTCCACAATGGTGCCCTCCTCGATCACGCAGATGCGGTCGGCGTTGCGGATCGTGGACAGCCGATGGGCGATGACGATGGTGGTGCGGTTGGCCATCAAATGCTCGATCGCGCCTTGCACCTCGATTTCGGATTCGGAATCAAGCGCGGAGGTTGCCTCGTCCAGAATGAGGATCGGCGCGTCCTTGAGCAACGCTCTCGCGATGGAAAGCCGCTGGCGCTGGCCTCCGGAGAGCTTGGCTCCTTTTTCGCCAATGAGCGTGTCGTAGCCTTCGGGCTGCTCCAGGATGAACCGATGGGCATTGGCGGCATGAGCTGCTCTTTCCATGCGCTCCTGCGAGCATTCCGGGTGGCCGTAGCTGATGTTGTTGGCGATGGTGTCGTTGAAGAGGATCGTGTCCTGAGTGACGATGGCGATCATGCCCCGCAAGTCGTGCAAGTCCAGCGTTCGGACATCGTGCCCATCAATCCTGACCGAGCCGTCGGTGACATCGTGAAAGCGCGGGATCAGATTGGCCAGCGTAGTTTTGCCCGCGCCGCTGCTGCCGACGAGCGCGACCGCCTCGCCCTTTTTCACCGTCAGGCTCAGGTTCTGGAGGACGGAATCGTCACTGCCGTTGTAGCGGAAGTCCTTGACCTCAAGGGCGATTTCGCGCTCCAGCCCCTTGAGCCGGACGGCGTTGGGCGGCGTGACGATTTCTGGTTCGGTGTCCAGAATCTCGAAAATGCGGCGCAACGCAGCGATGCCTTCCTGAAGCTTGAGGTTGAAGCCGTTGAGCTTTTTGACGGGTTCGTTGAGCAGGAAGAAGCTGAGCAGGAAGGAGGTGAAATCCCCCGCCGTGATTTCCCCGTTGAGGATGAGGTAGCCGCCGTAGGCCACGATGGTCGCTCCGGCAGTGGCCCCGATGACTTCGATCACTGGAGTCGAGTAGGAATCAATGAGGATCGAGCGCATGTGATTGCGGTACAACTTCTCGTTGGCCTTGTCGAAGCGCTGGCTTTCGTAGCGTTCCATGCCGAACGCCTTGACGACGCGGATGCCGGAAATGGTTTCGACCAGCAGGCTGCTCAGGCCGCCAAAGCTGAGTTGGCGCTTGTCCACCGCCTTGAGGTTGCGGCGTCCGAAAATCCGGATGAAGAGCAGGGAAATCGGGATGATAGCCAGCGTCACCAGCGCCAAATCCCAACTCCGGTAGAACATGATGCTGAGAAACACAAAGAACTGCGGGATGTCCCGGAAGGGTCCGGTCACGCCGATCTGGAGCGTGTTCTGGAAGACATGGAGGTCGTTGGTGAACCGCGAGATCAGGTCGCCGGTTTTGGAGCGGGCAAAGAAGGAGAAGGAGAGGCCAAGCAAGTGGTCGAACAGCCGTTGCCGCAGCTCGGCGATGAGCCGCTGAACGAGCCGCCCGATGCAGTAGGTGTGGCCGAAGAAGAAGAAGCCCTTGAGCGCGAAGACGATGACGAGCGCCAGCCCGACCAGAAAGTACTGCTTGAGCTGCGGCACCTCGCCATAGGCGATTGCGTCCACAATGTCCTTCGCGTAAAACGGCGGGGCGGCGGTGAAGATGTTGAAGCCCACCATGCAGACGAGGCTGGTGGCGATCCAGCCCTTGTAGGGCAGGACGAGCAGCAACAGCCGCTTCAGGGTGGAGGTACGCTGCCTCAGCTTGCCGCTCATGGACTCACTTCCCAGGTGGTGCCGTCGCGGGAGTCTTTGAGGGCAATCCCCGCGTTTTTGAGCTGGTCGCGCACCCAGTCGGAACGCGGGTAGTCCTTGGCCTCCCGGAACTGCTTGCGCAACTCGATGAGGATTTGCATCGCGTCGTCCATGTAGCGATCCCCGGACTGCTCGGCGAGTTGTTCGGGAATCAGCCCCAGCACGTCTCCGCCCAAATTCCGGAACAACTGCTCGGCGTCCAGCAGGGCTTCGGGAGCCGGATTCGGCTGGGCGAGCAGGGTGTTGGCCTCACGGCTGAGATCGAAGAGGACGGCCAGTGCTTGCGGCGTTCCAAAGTCATCGTCCATCGCCGCGCAGAAGCGGTTGTGAAATTCTTGAAAATGCGTTCCCGGAGCCTCGGCGTTTTTGGGCATTTGGGCGCGGAGGGTGCGCACGGTCTGGTGCAGCCGCTGCAACGCGGCCCTCGCTCCGACAAGCGCGGCGTCGCTGAAATCAACGACGGAGCGGTAGTGGCTGGCAACGATGAAGTAGCGCACCACCAGCGGATCGTGCTGTGCGAGGGTGTCTTCCACGGACACGAAGTTGCCTGCGGACTTGCTCATCTTCTGCCCGTCAATCGTGAGCATGTTGCTGTGCAGCCAGTAGCGGGCGAAGGGCTTGCCCAGCGCACGGGCCTGAGCGATTTCGCACTCATGGTGCGGGAATTTCAAGTCCATGCCGCCGCCGTGGATGTCGAAGGCATCGCCCAGATAGCGTGTGCTCATCACGGCGCATTCGGTGTGCCAGCCCGGATAGCCCCAGCCGCTGTAGGCATCGCGCCAGCGCATCAGGTGTTCCGGTGCCGCGTGTTTCCAGAGTGCGAAATCCTGCGGATTGCGCTTTTCCTGACGGACCTCCACGCGGGTGCCCTCCTGCAATTCGTCCAGTGTGCGGTTGGAAAGCTGTCCGTATTCGGGATCCTTGGTGACATCAAAGTACACCGAGCCGTTCACCTCGTAGGCGTGCCCGGATTCGATCATCGCGGCAATCGCCTCAAGCTGTTCCGGGATGTGGCCCGTGGCTCGCGGGGTGATGTCTGGACGCACCACGCCCAGCCGGTCCATCACCGAAAAATACTGGTTCGTGTAGGTCTCGGCCACAGCCATCGGCACTTGCGAAAGCTCGCGGGCGCGGCGCAGCAGCTTGTCTTCGCCGTCATCGGCATCTCCCACCAGATGCCCCACGTCCGTGATGTTTTGGACGTAGAAGGTCCGGAATCCCGAAAAGCGCAGGTAGCGCAGGATGACATCGAAGCTGACGTAGGTTTTGACGTGCCCAAGGTGGGTGTCGCTGTAAACCGTCGGGCCGCAGACATAAAGCGTGGCCTCCCCCTTCCGATGCGGGGTGAAGGGTTCCAGACGTTCGGTCAGGGAATTGAAGAGGTTCAGCGGCATCGAGTCGGGAAAACGGCAGGCTTTTCAAGCGTCAGGTAAACAGTTCATGCTACCGAACTCTGCCAGCAGTTGCAATGCGCAGGCCCAGATGCCGGAGGGCCGCGAGGTGGAGCTAGGGCTGGGGAGGCCCGTCATGTTTTGGCATCTCCATGCCTTGCTCGTACCACTCCGCCCGCGACTCCCAATAAATGATGTCGTTGGGCGCAAAGTCAATTGGTTCCGTCAAGCTGCCTGCGGGAATGACGAGCATGGTTCCGGGACGATTGAGGTTCGGCACGGAGGAGCCGCAGTTGCTGCAAAACTGCTTGGCAAAGTGTTCGGCCTCCGGAAGTTCGTAGCGCCGGATCAACTCCTCCCCAGCGAGCCATTCGATGTTCTCCGGCTGGGTGAAGATGTTGGCGACATGCGCGGTTCCGGTGGAGCGACGGCATCGGGTGCAGTGGCAGAGGTAGAACGCCTGCACCTCGCCGAACACCCGGAATTTCACGCTTCCACACAGGCAGGAGCCTGCGACGTTGTTCAGTTTTCTTTCCATGTGAGACTCTGTAAATTCTGTTCGAGGGTCGCTGATAA
>CAZQXS010000019.1:0-22346 GCA_964597275.1 uncultured Pseudomonadota bacterium
ACGGGCAGAACCATTCCATCCGTCCAAATCGAATGACGTGTTGCACAAGCTAAGGAGGGCGCAGCTTGGAGAAGAGCGGCAGGCCGGAAACCCGCCAAAACCGAAGGATCTCCGAAATGAAATCGGGGGGGCGGAGGAAAGCGCTGGCGTTTTGCGAAGGGGGACTAAGGCATGGCCCTAAACTAAAATTGCGCGTTGCGTTGCGTAAGGGCCACATTGCGTCTCGAAAAAATGGGGTACGCCCGCAGGCGGAAGGCAGGCTCCCGTCCGGACTTAGCACCAAGCGTAACAAGGCTGATCTTGACTGTCAAGTGCTTGCTCTCAACTAGTTGTTTTTTAGCGAGGGCGGGGTGGCCGCCCCCAGCTTCCGGCCCTGCGGGGTTGAGAATTGGTTTGACTGCTCGCTCAGGTCGGGCTATAAAGTTAAGTTTGCTTTCTGAACCCCAGCCTGTTCACTGGCCATGTCCGCACCTGCACTTCAAGCCCGTCTCCGCAAGACAACCGGCAAGACCGACAACCAACGGCTTCGCCGTCTCCAAAAGATCCCTGCGGCTTTCAACAGCCTGAACGGGGTGCTGCATTTGGAAATGGACGAGGAGCCGACCCGGCACGCTCTGGAAAAACTCTCCGGCACCCACGAGCTGGTGCCGCTGAGCATCCTCAAGGCCGACTCCGACTCCGAGGAGTGGAGCGGCAACGTGATGCTCAAGGAAGTCCAAAAGCATCCCTACAAGCACCTGCTCATCCACCTCGACTTCCGCGAGCTGAACGCGGAGAAGCCGGTGAAGCTCCGCATTCCGCTGAACGTTTTGGGCGAGGCGCCCGGAGTCCGCAAGGGCGGCGTCATGCAGTTGGCCGTGCGCGACCTAGAGATGATCTGCCTGCCGGCCCAGATTCCGATGTCGGTGGACGTGGATGTGTCGGGGCTGGACCTCAACACGATCCTGCGTGTGGAGGAATTGACACTTCCGGAAGGGGTGCAGTTGGCCAGCAAGGAGAACTTCGTGGTCGCTTCCATCGTGGGGCGTATGGCCCGCATGTTGTCCAGTGAGGAAGAGGCCGCAGAAGAAACGCCTGAAGAAGAGGCCACTGCCGAAGAGTGAGGGCACGCCCTCCACACCACGCCAGAGTCCTGACATGCGCCTGATCGCCGGGCTTGGCAATCCGGGGCGGGAGTACGAAAACACCCCGCACAACGCCGGGTTTGAGGCGGTGGACCAACTCGCCCGCCAGTTTGACCTGCCCAGCCCCCAGAACCGTTTTCAGGGGCTGATGCAGCGCGGGAGCGGGCCGGAACCGTTTCTCTTGCTCAAGCCGCAAACGTACATGAACCGCAGCGGGGTTTCCGTGGCCGAGTGCCTGCGCTTTTTCAAGATCGCGCCGGAGGATCTCGTGGTGGTCTCGGACGACTTGGACCTGCCTCCGGGGCGGGTGCGCCTGCGGGCCTCCGGGAGCCACGGGGGGCACAACGGCCTGCGCTCGATCATCGAGCAGTTGGGCACCGAGCAGTTCCGCCGCGCCCGTATTGGCATTGGCCACCCGCAGGGCGAGCGCAGCGTCACCGGACATGTGCTGGGGCGCTGGAAGCCAGAGGATGAAGCGGCGGCCCAAGCGGTCATGCCCGCGCTGCTGGAGGCGCTGACGCGCTTCCTGCGCTCCGGAGCATGGCGCGACACCACGCTTGCCGCACCTCCGCCTGTGGCGGCGGCAACGACCGCAGGCTGAGCGCGATGTCCCTTGAAGTCGGAATCGTCGGACTGCCCAACGTCGGCAAGTCCACCCTCTTCCGCGCCCTCACGAAGGTGCAGGCGGAGGTGGCGAACTACCCGTTCTGCACCATTGACCCGAACGTCGGCGTGGTGCCCGTCCGCGACCCCCGGCTGGACCGACTCGTGGAACTGGTCGAGCCGAACCGCATCGTGCCCGCGACGCTCCAGATGGTGGACATCGCCGGACTGGTCGCCGGGGCGAGCCGGGGCGAAGGGCTGGGGAACCAGTTTTTGGGGCACATCCGGCAGGTGCAGGCGCTTGCGCATGTGGTGCGCTGCTTTGAGGACGACAACGTGGTCCACGTCGCCGGACAGCCCAACCCGCTCGGAGACGTCGAGGTCATCCAGACCGAACTGACGCTCGCGGATTTGGAACAGGTGGAGCGGCGGCTGGAAAAGGCCACGCGCCAGAGCAAGGTGGGCAAGGGCGACAAGCTGGAAATTGCCGCCTGCGAAAAGCTGCTCGCGCACCTCGGCGACGGCAAGCTCGCACGAACAGTCGAGTTGGAGCAGGAGGAGTGGGCGACCATCCGCGACCTCAACCTGCTCACGGACAAGCCGTACTTCTACGTCGCCAACGTTTCGGAGGAAGGACTCCGCACTCCGGGGCCGTTCGAGCAGCAGCTCCGGCAACGGGCGGAGGAAGAAGGCGTGGAGGTCATCCCGATCTGTGCGCAGGTCGAGTCCGAGCTTGCCGAGATGGACGACGAGGACGCGCAGCTCTTCATGGAGGAGTTGGGCATCGCCGAATCCGGGCTGTCGCAGGTCATCCGCACGGGCTACCACCTGCTCCGGCAGATCACCTTCTTCACCGCAGGCAAGCAGGAGGTGCGGGCGTGGGAAATCCGGGAGCAGACGGCAGCGCCGCAGGCCGCCGGGCGCATCCACACCGATTTTGAAAAAGGCTTCATCCGCGCCGAGGTGTTCCACTTCCGGGACATGGACGAGCTTGGCTCGGAAGCCAACGTGAAGGACGCCGGACGCTGGCGGCTGGAAGGGCGCGACTACATCGTGCAGGACGGGGACATCGTCCACTTCCGCTTCAACGTCTGAAGCCAAACGCACACGAACCCGGCGGTTTCGGGTTCTCCAAAAGTCCTCCGGGAGGTCCGGAGGCAGGTCGGCCCTGTCGTGCAGGCCGTCCTTTCCTTGCTCGCGCAAGCGGGCTTCATCCGCAAGGAAAAAACACGATGAGTTCTTACGAGATTGTCTTCATCACCAGTGCCCGCCTCGGCGAAGAGGATCAGGGCAAGTTCCTGAAGAAGGCGGAAAGCATCCTCAAGAAGGAAGCGGCCACCGTCGCAGAAAAGTTCGTCTGGGGCCGGAGGCGGCTCGCCTATCCGATTGACGATCAGGATTACGGTGTGTACCACATCTGGTACGTCGAGGGTCCGGGTTCTGCGCTCACCGAGTTGGAGCGCCAGTTCAACCTGACCGACGACGTGCTGCGCTTCTTCGCCCTCAAGGTGAACAGCACTGAGTCCGAAGCCAGCCAGTTCAAGGCGCTGCTCGAACAAAATGCGGCGCGGGCCGCCGAGCGAGCCGCGGCTGAAGCGGAACGCGCAGCCAAGTTTGCCGGCAAAACTCGCTTCAATGATAAAAAGACGGAGGACAAGCCTGACGAGAAGGCTGAGGAGAAATCCGACGACGATGAAAGCGAGGAGGCTTCCGACAATGCCGAAGCCGCCCCTGCCGAAACAGCCGAGGCTGAAACCACTGAAACCCCGACGGAGTGAGAAGACCCATGCCCATCCAGAAAAAACGCAAACGGCGAGGGGGGCGGCGACGCCTTCGGATTCCAATCAGCGTCCTCCTGCGGCGCAAGCGCAAAACCTGCCCCTTCAAGGAAGCGGGCGTTGAGCGCATTGACTACAAGGACGTCGATCTGCTCAAGCAGTATGTCACGGAGGGCGGCAAGATCGTCCCCAGCCGGATTTCCGGAGTGTCGGCCCCGTACCAGCGCAAGCTGCGCACGGCGATCCGGCGCGCACGGAATCTGGCCCTGTTGTCCTACACGAGCGGCTGAGGAGGACACTGTGCAACTGATTTTGACCCAAGACGTACCCAACCTTGGCGTGATCGGAGACACCGTTGACGTCAAGCCCGGCTATGGCCGGAACTACCTGCTGCCGCAAGGCATGGCCCTGCTGTCCAGCAGCAAGAAGTCCAAGGAGCTGAAGCATCGGCTCCAGTATCTGGAGAAGCTGCGAGCGGGCGCGATCGCACAAGCTCAGGAGACCGCCGAAAAGCTCAAGGAACTGACGCTGGAAGTCACCCGCAAGGCGGGTCCGGGCGGACGCCTGTTCGGCTCCGTGACCTACCGCGACCTGCTGGAGCTGTTTCAGGCAAACGGCTTCGAGTTCGAGCGCCGCGCGATCCTGCTGCCCGGCCCGATCCGCAACGTGGGCACCCACACCTTCACGGTGCGCGTGCACACGGATGTGCGGGTGGAGCTTTCCATCAAGGTGATCGGCGAATTGGACGCCGAGCAGGCCGCCAAGGCGCTGGCAGAGAAAGCCGCCGCCGAAAAGCGTGACGCCGAAGCTGGCAACGAGCCGACCCTCGAAGAGGAAGAGGCTCTGATGGAGCAAGAGTCAGACGCCGAAGCGGCCTGACTTTCCTCTCGGCCCCGGCGGTGGTATAACTACCGGGGTCAGCCGGGCACCACGTGCCCGGAGTTTCCTGCGAGCCGGACCCAATGGCCTCACCTCCTCAAAAACCCGCTTTCGAGGAACTCCTTCCGCATGACCGCATGGCGGAGCAGGCCGTGCTGGGTTCCGTCATCATCCGCAACCACCTGCTGGCGACCATCACCGACCTGCTGACGGAGGAGGACTTCTTCTCGCCCGCGCACCGTCACATCTTCACGGCCATGCAGGAGATGGCCGCGCAGGAAACCCCAATTGACGAACTCACCCTCGCCCGCTGGCTCACCGATCGGCAACTCTTCGATCAAACCGGAGGGGCGGATTACCTGCTCCAGCTCACGCAAAACACCCCCGTTCCGGAAAACGCGGACCACTACGCCCAGATCGTCCGCGAGAAGAGCCAGCTCCGCGAAATCATCCTCACCGCCCAGGAAATCGCCAAGCGCGGACAGGAGGGCAGCGGGGGCGATGTTTCCACCTTCCTCGCCGAATCCACCGAGCGCCTGCGGGCCATTGACGCCCGCACCTCGCAAGCGGATTACGCCCGGCTCAAGGAGGTGCTGCTCACCAACTTCGAGACCCTTGAAAAGCTTTCGGAATCCCCGCAGGTGGTCACGGGGCTGCCCACTGGATTCACCGAGTTGGACGAGCTGACACGGGGGTTGCAACGCGGCGACCTCGTCATCCTCGCCGCTCGGCCTTCGATGGGAAAAACCGCATTTGCGGCCAACATCGCACTCCACGGCGCGTTGCAAACGCAGCAGCCCATCCTGTTCTTCAGCCTCGAAATGCCCCGCGAGCACATCGCCATGCGGCTCGTGTGCAGCGAGGCCAAGGTGAACAGCCGCCGCCTGTGGGTGGGGGACCTGGGGCAGGACGACTGGGACAAGCTGCTGGACGCCACCACCCGCATGATGGACACACCGTTGTTCATTGACGACCACTCCGGCATCTCGCCCATGCACATCCGCAAGGTGGTCCGGCAGGTGACGCAGGAGCATGGGGAGTTGGGGCTGGTCGTGGTGGACTACCTCCAGCTCATGCAGTCCGCCCGCCGCATTGACTCCCGCGAGCAGGAAATCTCCGAAATCTCGCGCTCGCTGAAGGCGCTGGCCAAGGAGTTCTCGGTTCCGGTCCTCGCCCTCTCGCAGCTCAACCGCGACCTGGAGCGCCGTGCGGACAAGCGCCCGATGATGGCCGACCTCCGCGAATCCGGAGCGCTCGAACAAGATGCCGACTTGATTCTCTTCATCTACCGCGATGAGGTGTACCATGAGAACACCGAGGACAAGGGCATTGCCGAAATCCACCTCACCAAGCATCGCAACGGCGAAACCGGAATGCGGCGGCTGGCGTTCATCGGGCAGTACACCAAGTTCGCCAACCTCGCAGTGGAACCGAACTGACAGCCATGTCTGCTGATCTGGAAACCTTGCAAGCCCGACTGGGGGATGCGCTGTCCCCGGAATCGCTGCTCCGTCAGGCCGCCGTTGCCGCGCCTCCCAACCTGCCGGTGCCCTGCTTCCCAGAACTCGTCCCCACCCTGCTCGAAGGGTTGCTGGAACACGAGTGGAACCGCCTGAGCGCCCGCGCACAAACCTACCTGCGCTGGATTTCCGTCAAGGCCGAGTCCATTGATGTGCTGGCCCCCAAGGACGCGGAGCCGACGACTCGCGGGTTCGAGCTGCTGGCGATCCACAGCACCGGAGACAGCTTTGGCAAGATTCTCGAAAAATGTCGGGAACTGGAAATCCCCTCCGTGCTGATCCGCTTTTCCACGCTGATCTCCGCGTTCCTCACCGTCCGCCTGCTGCGGCAGCAGATCGAGCAGTCCGGGGACACCACCCCGTCGCTGCTCTTCACGCAGAACGTGGATGCCGACTACCTCAACTACCCGCGTGCCCTGCGCACGGCCCTGGAGTTGTTCCCGGAGTCGCAGAACGCCTTCTACTTCGAGATCAACGAAGCCCTCACCGAAGACTACCTCTCGACGCTCCGGACCCTTTCGGAAGACCTGCACATCCGGCTGGCGCTGGACGACACCAACCAGATGGACGACACGGTTCACCGGGAATTGATGGACCTCGCCGAGTGGATCAAGATTGACTTCCAAGCCACGCAGGTGCTGGAGCAGCGGCTCCGGGAGGGCGAGGGCGAGCAGATCGTCTGGCAGTTGGAGCAATACGCCCACGCCTCGCGCTCCCCCGTGATCGTCTTCGAGGGGCTGGGCGAGCATTCCCCGCTCAAAACCTACCTCGCCGAATCGTGGGCCGACCCGGAAACCGTGCTGTACTACCAGAGCCGTGAACGGGTGCCGCTGCCGCCGTGGGACCGCCACTTCGGGCTGATCCAGGACCACACCCCGGATGAGTACGGACTCTTCTTCAAGGGGCTGATCGCGGACTGAGCCGCAGTCTCCTGCCACACTGGTCCTGCATTTCCGTCTGCCTCCCCTACACCACAGGGCTGTTCAGTTCCATGCGCTTGTTCGGGCTGAGCTTGTCGAAGCCCAATTCCGCATCCTTCGACAAGCCCAGGACGAACGAAATTGGGTGCATCCAAACAGAACTTAACAGCCCTGTCCTACGCCGGGGTCCGGAGGCGTGTCTTGTGCATGTCCAGCAGACCGGGCTTTGCCCACCCAAACCGATCCCTTATTCCGCGATTTTCACGCGATGCCACGTCTTCGCACTGGACTCCTCAGCCTCGGCCTGCTGCTGCTTGCGCTCGCCCCGGCCCCGGAACTGCACGCGCAGCAGGACAACCCGGCTGCCGAGATTGCCCTCACCTACCAGTGGGAGCGGCAGTACTACGGCAAGATCAACGGCGTGGAAGCCCTGCTCTACCACCGCTCCTTCAGCCGCGCCAAGCTGAGCTTCGCCGATATTGACGGGGACGGCGACGACGATCTCTTCGTCGGCAAGGAGGACGGGCGCATCGCGTTTTTCCAAAACATCGGCACTCACGCCAAGCCGGAGTTCCGGCTGAAGATGGAGGACTTTGCCGCCTTCCGCGTCGAGCTGGGAGCCAACCAGCAGCAGGTGCAGTTGAAGGAGGTCATTGACGTGGGCAGCAACGCCGCGCCTGAGCTGGTGGACATTGACAGCGATGGCGATCTGGACCTGTTCGTCGGCTCCGGGGACGGTTCGCTGTTCCACTTCGAGAATCACGGCAACCGCATCCTGCCCCGGCTGTTTCTGGAAACCCCCCTCTACATGAACCTCAAGTTCCCCCACAATGTCGTCCCGCGCTTTGCGGATGTCAACGGCGACCGGAACCTGGACCTGCTCGTGGGCACAGGCCCGGGCAAGGTGCGGCTGCTGCTCAACTCCGGGGTGGCCACCCGTGCGCTGTTCTGCCCGGACCCGCTGCCGGGTCGCTCCTCCGACTCCAACTGCCTCCACTTTCCGCAGGAGGTCAGCAGCATCGCCCCGTTCATTGACGCCGCCCCGAACTGGGTGGACTGGGACCGCGACGGGGATTTGGACATCGTGGTCGGAAAGTCCAACGGTCGGGTGAACCTCCTGCTCAACAAGGGCGACCGCTTCACGCCCAACTGGGAGCGCGAATCCCAGCGTTTCCTCTACATCAACACCGGAGGCCACAGCGCCCCCACCTTTTACGATCTCGACAAGGACAGCTTCCCAGAACTGTTCCTGGGCAGTTCCACCTCCCGGATTTTCCTGTTTGAAAACCGCGAACCCCTGCTCAGCGGACTCCGTGGGATTGCGCAGCTCGACCTCTCTGACTTCAAGCTTTCCGATCCGCCGATGGTGCTGCTCACGCAGGCTTGTGATCAACTGAAGGGGAACCCGGAGTGCTTCACCGTGCTGGCCCCTGCCTTTGGACAGCCGATCACGGTCACCTCCCTCGAAGCCCTGAACGCCGAGATTTACCGCCCGGATGTCAGCCTCGACTCGACGCCGATCGCCATGCCGGAACAGGAAGCCGCTGCCCAAGCCGCTCCCGACGGTGCCGAGGCCGAAGCCCCTCCCGCTCAGGCCAACGTCAACGTCGCCGAAGAGCAGCCCCCTGCCGACCCGGAAGCCCAAGCCGCCGCAGAGGACGTCGCTCCAGCGGACCCCGCCGCCGAGGGAGACGCCGCTGTCGCTGAAGGAGAAGCCGCCGCAGAAGCCGAGCCTGAGCCTGAAGAGTCCAAGGGTTTGCTCACTCGAAACCGACTCTGGTTCAGCACCCGCAACTTCCTCAACCTCGCCGAACTCGCGCCCAACGAGCGGCACACGAAGATCACCTCCGGCGACTGGAACGGGGATGGCCGCGCCGACCTGCTCGTGGGCAGTGGCTCCGGACGCATCTACGCCTACGAAAACCAGAACAGCGAAAACGAGTCGAACTGGATGCGGCGCGAGATTCCCGCCTTTGCCCCCAACCAGCGGCAACACAGCGCCCCCACGCTGGCGGATGTTGACGGCGACGGCGATTTGGACGTGGTGGTGGGCAACCGGGCCGGGCGACTGGAGCTGATCCTCAACGAAGGCGACGCCAAGCAACCCAACTGGATCATCGCCGACGTGCATCTTTTCCAGATTGACGTCGGCAACGACAGCATCCCCGCCCTCAGCGACCTTGACGGCGACGAGGACTTGGATCTACTCGTGGGCAACGGCAAGGGGCTGATGATCCTCTACGAAAACAAGGGCAGCAAGGAAAAGCCGCAGTTCATCCTCCGCAACACCCGCTTCGCCCGCAGCAAGACGGACGGCTACGCCGCGCCTGCGCTGTTTCACTGGAACGAGGACGAGTTCGCCGACCTCGTGGTGGGCCAGCGGGGGGGTCCGCTTCAGCTCTTCAGCCGCACTCCCCGCGAAAACGCCCCGGCCTCCTTCGGCTGGAACCTGGAGTCCGACCACTGGCAGGGCCTCCGCAGCGAAAGCCACAGCGCCCCGCACTTTGTGGATGTCGATACCGACAAGCAAACCGACTTACTGATGGGCGACGAGGAGGGGCACATCCTCTTCTGGCGCAACACCGGAGTGCAGAAAACCGAGCAACTTCCCGAACCCGAACCCGTGTTGGTGTCCAACACGCTGGAAGACACCGAAGACCTTCCGGAGCAGGAAGAGGAAGTGGCCGAACCCGTGGTGGCTGAAGCCAAGACTCAGGATCCGACCCCTCCCATTTTCACCCTTGTTACCGAGCAGTTCGGAGGCATTCAGGCGGGCAAGCGCACCACGCCGGCCCTGCTGGACCTTGACGGTGACAACGACCTGGACCTGCTGCTCGGCAACCGGGCCGGCGAACTGCTGCACCTCGTCAACGAAGGCGGGCAGGGCGAGGCGATCACCTGGACGCTGGCCACCCGCAACTTCCTCGACTACCGCAGTGGCCGCTACTCCGCGCCAGTCAACGCCGACCTCGACGGCGACAACGATCCGGACCTGCTCGTGGGCAGCGCCAACGGCAGCATCCGCTATTGGGAAAACAAGGGCACCGAGCAGTTTCCGGATTTCATTCCCAACCCCACTCCGTTCCTAGGAGTGACAGGCGGAAGCAACGCCATCCCTGCGGTGGTGGACCTCAACAACGACGGTCACGCGGATTTGCTCGTGGGGAATTTTGAAGGGAACTTGCGGCAGTTCATCCGCTTGAACGGAAAAAACGGCTTCCGCTTCAAGCTCATGCACCGACGCTTTCTCAACCTGGACGTCGGCTTGGGCGCGGTGCCGCGCATCGCCGATCTCAACAACGACGCGGCCCCGGATCTGGTGGTCGGGTCCGACCGGGGGCAGTTGGTCAGCTTCGTCCCCGCCCACACCACGGAGCAGTCCTCCCCGTGGGGCTGGGTGAGCAACAACGAGTACTTCAAGGAACTGAAGCTGCCGCTGGGCGGCTACCCCGCCTTCGCCGACCTTGACGGAGACGGGGACCTGGACATGCTGGTGGGAACCGAGTCCGGTCCCCTCGCCTACTACCGCAACGACGCGCAGTAGCAACTCCGCAAAACGCCTACCCGATCAAGCCCAGCACCGTGCGGGGCTGCTGATTCGCCTGGGCCAGCATGGCGGTGCTGGAGTCCACCATGATCTGGTTGCGCGTGAACTGCATCATCTCCTCCGCCATGTCGGCATCGCGGACCACGGATTCGGAGCCGATCACGTTCTCCTTGGCAATCCGCAGGTAGTTGAGGTTGCTCTCCAGCGTGTTCGCCTGAAACGCGCCAATCTCTCCCCGGAACGAGTTGACCTCCTCCAGCGCCTTGTCAATCACGCGCATCGAGTCTGTCGCCTTGCCCGCATCCAGCACACTGACCTCGCCGAGCGAACTGAAGCCGGATTCGTTGGTGACGCTGCGGCCCAGGTCGTCCGCCCGCGTACTCCGGAGCGAAAGCCGGGAGGTCTGGTCCGGATTCCCGCCAATCTGAAACGTCGGGGAGTTTTGGCTGAAGGTCACGGTGCCTGCGAAGAACTTGGCCCCGGAAATCTTGTCTGCCGAAAACTGGACTTGCAGCCCAGCGACTTCGGAACCCGCCGCCCCGGTGAGCACCTGTCCGTCTCCCGTGGCTTCCTGCCCGTTGATCTCGCCCTTCACATCCGCTCCGTTGTCCACCACTTGGGCGGATCCCGCCTTGGCCGAAAGCACTCCGGCCACTGAGCTTGACACCGTGAACTGATGCTCGCTGCCATACTCCTTGTGCCGAAGGAGGATGGGTTGCGCCAGCTTGCCGTCCGTACTGCTTGCCTCCGGACGAATCAGCTCCACATCCAGCCCGGCTTGCTCAATTGCGTTCTTGAGGGCGTTGAGATTGTACTCGACGTTCTCCCCTTTGACGGCTGTGAAGTTGACGGCCTTTCCGCCCTCCATGATGTTGATCTGCACCCCGCCGTCAATCAGCGACTGGCTGAGCGGCTTGGCACCGACCACCTGGGCGCGTGAGGCCGCGCGGTCAATCGTCACGGCATATCCGGCGGCCCCGGAAGACTCCGCCTGGCTGCCCCCGCTGACGAATTCGAGATGCTCGCCGCTGGCCACGCCGTTTCCGCCCATGCTGCCGTCCAGCAGGTTTTTCATGCCGTACTGCGTGTTTCGCGCAATCCGGTTGACGGTTTCAAGAATGTTGCTCAATTCCTGCTGGTCGGCTCTCAGCATGAAGGGGTCGTTGACCGCCTCGTTGGCGGCGTGAACCGTGAGCTGACGGGCTTTGATGAGGGCACGGCTCACTTCGTCCAACGCGGCTTCCGCCGTCTGGATCATCGTGACACCCGCCTCCGAATTCTCGATCGCCTGCTCCAGCCCGGAAGCTTGGGAACGCAGGCGTTCGGACACCTGAAGCGCGGCAGGGCCGTCGGCCCCGCGGCTGATTTTCAGCCCGGATGACAGCCGCTCCAGATTCTTGGCCTGAACCTGGCTGTTCTGGACGAGGTTGCGGTGGGCGTTGAGTGCGGTGGGGTTGGTGTTGATGCGTAGAGACATCGTCCTCCTTGATCAAAAAACAGTTAAAGCATCCTTTTGAACCTCCTGGGACGATTCAAAGACCGATGCTTCACTGTTTCGATCTTCAGGCTCTCCACTTCCAGCAGACAGCCCCGCTGGCCGCAGGCGTCAGTGCCGACGGGCCAACAAATTCGGGAGTTCCGATCTCCTTTTTCAATGCGTGTGGAGTCAGGTTCCGACGGGCTGAAAACCAGCCCGCCAGAATCCCAAGGGTCAGCCCACCAAGCTCAGCACGCTCAGGTGCCGCTGGTTGGCCTGTGCCAGCATCGCGGTGGACGACTCCACCATGATCTGGTTGCGTGTGAACGCGGCCATCTCCTCGGCAACGTCGGCATCCCGGATCACCGATTCCGAACTCAGCACGTTCTCATGCGCGATGCGCAGGTAGTTGAGGTTGCTCTCCACGCTGTTGCGCTGGAAGGCTCCCATCTCGCCGCGAGCGACCGCGACTTCCTCAATCGCGCGGTCAATGATCCGCATGGAGTCCTGCGCGTTTTGCGCATTCAGCACGCTCACGTCGCTCAGCGACTTGAAGCCGGACTCGTTCCGCACACCGCTGCCGAGCTGCGAAGCCCGCATGCTCTTCATGGAGACGCTCGCCGTCTGCCCCGCATTGCCGCCGATCTGGAAGACCAGCGAGTTCTGCGCGAAGGTCAGCGTCCCGGCGAATTCCCCGGCGGGGGCCTTGTCGCCGCTGTAGCGGATCTTGATGCCGTCCACCGAAGACGCACCGGGTCCGCCCATGAGCACCTGCCCGCGTCCTACGGCGGATTCCCCGTTGATCTCGCCCGCGACGTCGGCGCCGTTCTGCACCCGCTCAGAGATGTTCCCCTTCGCCGAAAGCACCCCGCCGGTGGAACTGGCCACCGAGAAGTTATGCTCGCTTCCGAACGTCTTGTGCCGCAGGTGGATCGCCTGCGGGTCTTTGTTCGCGGTCGTGGCCGGGTCCGGGCGCAACAATTCCAGATTCAGCCCCGCATCGTTGATCGCGGCCTCCAGATCGTTGAGGGTCTGCTCGACCGTCCGTCCCGCCTGAGTTTGGAAATCCAACGTGCGGCCCCCTTCGGTGATCGTGATCTGCTCGCCCCCGTCAATGAGCGCCTGAC
This sequence comes from uncultured Pseudomonadota bacterium, assembly GCA_964597275.1. Taxonomy (GTDB): domain Bacteria; phylum SAR324; class SAR324; order SAR324; family NAC60-12; genus UBA8110. Next base: position 12,976 of record CAZQXS010000019.1, read on the forward strand.
TCAGGGGCTTGGCCCCTATGTGTTCGGCACGGGATGCGGCCTGCTTGATCTTGATCGCGTAGCCGTTCGGCCCGGAAGTCTGGGCGTTCGGGCCGCCTTCCAAGAACTCAAGGTTCTCGCCCGTGACCACGCCGTTCCCGGCCTTGCTGCCGTCCAGCAGGAAGTTCTTCCCGTACTGGGTGTTGGCCGCAATACGGTTGACCGATGCGAGAATGTTGTCCAGTTCCTGCTGGTCCGCTTGCAGCATGAACTCGTCGTTGGTCGCCTCGTTCGCCGCATGAACGGTGATCTGCCGGGCGTTGATCAGGGCGCGGCTAACCTCGTCCAGCGCCGCCTCGGCGGTCTGCACGAGCGAAACTGCCATTTCCGAGTTGTCAATCGCCTGATTCAGGCCCGCCGACTGCGCGCGCAACTGCTCGGAAATCTGCAACTGGGCCGGGGCGTCCGCTCCCCGGTTGATCTTGAGTCCCGAGGCGAGACGCTCTAGCGTCTTGCCCTGAGCCTCCTGATTGCGCACCACGTTGCGGTGCGCGTTCAGTGACGAGACGTTGGTGTTGATTCTTGTGGACATTTCGTCCTCCTTCCGTTGAGGATGGGCCGCCTGCTGGCGGCAAGTGAAAGCAAAGCCGACACGCTCCATGTGTCCAGCTCTCGGCTCACCTGCTCCCTGCAAGATGAACCTCTCCGCCACCTCCGGACACGTCCCATGCGTCGTGGATGCACTGGTGCGGAGAACACCACGAACCCACGCGGTCCATGGCATGATCTGCTCGATCTGCCCCACTCCGGGGCAGCAATGTCCGAACTTCCTCACTTCTGTCCAAAAAATATAATTTTCCAGACACCAGGCGTGAAAATTCTGGACTCCTGTCTCTCACAATGATTCCGTTACCCAAGAACACAGGTCTCCACCCGATCAAGGGCTGGACGACCTCATCCTCCCCAGAACTCCACCGAGTTCCGGAGAGCATGCTGCCGCACCCCGCTTCAGTTCGAAACCCCTCCACACCTTCGGGGCAACCCTCCACCTAATGTTTGACAAGAGCTCACAAAGACTTTTTGTGGTGGCTCCACCACAATCCGGCCTTCGGCATTCTGGTCTGTGTCAAAGAACCTGGGGTTCCCGGAAAGCTCAGCCTTCCAGAAATCACCATCCTCTCCGGGGCCGATCTTCAGCCCCAGAAAGCATGGCGCCACGCCCGGCCCCCTTGTGCGGGAGCCGGGGTGGGTTTATGCTTGCTCGCTCGGCCCGTGCTTAACCGATCAGGTTGAGCACAGAGCGCGGATTCTGGTTCGCCTGCGCCAGCATCGCAGTGGAGGATTCCACCATGATCTGGTTGCGCGTGAAGGCGGCCATCTCCTCGGCCATGTCCGCATCCCGAATCGTGGACTCGGAGCTGAGGACATTCTCGTGGGCGATCCGCAAGTACCCGAGGTTGCTCTCCAGGTTGTTCTTCTGGAAGGCCCCCATCTCTCCGCGAGCCACAGCGACCTGTTCAATCGCCTTGTCGATGATCCGGATCGAGTCAGTCGCGCCCTGACGGTTCGTCAGGTCGGTGTCCGTCAACGACGTGTATCCCGACTCGTTCTGCACCCCGGTGCCGAGCTGCGAGGCCCGCATGCTCTTCATGGAGACGCTCGTGGTCTGCCCCGCGTTGCCGCCGATCTGGAAGACCAGCGAGTTCTGGGCGAAGGTCAGCGTTCCGGCAAAGCCGCCCTCCGGCGGTTTCTCTCCGCTGTAGCGGACCATGATGCCGTCCACCGAGGACGCACCCGGCCCTCCGGTGAGCACCTGGCCCCGCCCCATCGCGGACTCCCCGTTCAGCTCGCCAGCGACATCAACCCCATTCTTGACCATTTCCGAGATGTTCCCCTTGGCCGAAAGCACCCCGCCTGTGGAGCTGGCCACCGTGAAGCCGAACTCGCTGCCGTACTGCTTGTGGCGCAGATGGATCGCCTGTGGGTCATTGTTGGGGGTCGCCTCCGGGTCCGGACGCAGCAGTTCCACGTTCAGGCCGGCATCCTTGATCGCCGCCTCCAGATCGTTGAGGGTCTGCTCGACCGTGCGGCCCGCCTGCGTATCGAAGTTGAGGGTGCGGCCCCCCTCCGTGATCGTGACCTGTTCGCCCCCGTCAATGATCCCCTGCGTGAGCGGCTTGGCACCCACGTGCTCGGAGCGCGTGGCCGCCGTGGTGATCTTGATCTCGTAGCCGTTCGGGCCGGAGGTCTGTGCGTTAGCCCCTCCTTGCAGGAACTCGAGATTCTCGCCGCTGATCACACCGTTGCCGGCCTTGCTCCCATCCAGCAGGTAGTTCTTCCCGTACTGGGTGCTGGTGGCGATGCGGTTGACGTTGGCGATGATGTTGGCCAGTTCCTGCTGATCCGCTTGCAACATGAACGGGTCGTTGGTGGCCTCGTTGGCCGCATGCACCGCGATCTGCCGCGCATTGACCAGCGTCCGGGACACCTCGTCCAGAGCGGCTTCTGCGGTCTGCATCAGCGAGACTCCCATCTCGGTGTTATCCATCGCTTGGCGCAAGCCCGCCGACTGCGCCCGCAACTGCTCGGAAATCTGCAATTGCGCAGGGGCATCAACGCCCCGGTTGATCTTAAGCCCGGAGCCGAGTCGCTCCAGCGACTTGCTCATGGACTTGTGGTTCCCAAGAACCTGGCGGTGGGCGTTCAGAGACGCCACGTTAGTGTTGATTCGAGTGGACATGATATTCTCCTTCCATGAAAAATGTGCGCTTCCCGCACGTTTCAGTTTCAGCGACGGGTGGTCCTGCACCCTCCGCTGTGGTTGTGCCCGCTCCCTGCGGGCATCCCTCGCCTCGTGTCCAGAAAACTTCCATGTTCTCTGTGGTCACACGGGGCGAACGGTTGAACACCCCCTCGCCGCTCCAGCAGCTCAAGAGTGTGCAGCATCCTGCCTTGGCGTTGTCCACGACAGGTTAAGGTCTGGCGGCTCCAGCTTGGTTGGAAGGTCGGATCCTCTGTCTTGAAAAATTGCTTTTCCAGACAAATTTCCCGACACTTCGGGCATAGAGCCTGCCCAATCTTCTTCCCTTCTTGGGTACTCCCCCGTGTCTCCCGAAGCAGACACGGGGGTCATGAAGGGAGGAAGGAAGGTGTGAACAGCCTCTTGCGGCTGTTCGTTATTCTGTTTTCAAAGAACCAATGACGTGCGGTGACACTCACCGCAACCCTCATCAGTGGAAGCACGGAAAGGCCGTGCCCCCAATGCCAAGGGTCTCCATAGCCCCCCACGCTCCGGTCAAGAAGCGCGGGGGTTGTACGTTGCGTGCGACGGCTCTTTAGCCGAGCAGTTGCAGCACGCGCTGCGGGTTCTGGTTCGCTTGCGCCAGCATCGCGGTGCTGGACTGCAACATGATCTGATTGCGGGTGTTCTGCATCATCTCATCCGCCATGTCCGCATCCCGGATCACGGACTCCGACCCGATCACGTTCTCGCGGGCAATCCGCAAGTAGTTGAGGTTGCTCTCCAGGTTGTTTGCCTGAAAGGCCCCCATCTCGCCCCGGAAGGAGTTGACCTCCTCCAAGGCTTTGTCAATCACCCGGATCGAGTCCGTGGCCTTGCCCGCTTGCAGGACGTTGATGTCGTTGAGCGAGCCGAACCCGGACTCGTTCAAGACGCCCTTGCCCAAGTCCCACGAGTGGGTGCTGCGCAAGGAGATCGCCGTCATCTGGCCATCGTTCGCGCCGATCTGGAAGCGGCGTGAGTTCTGGCTGATGGTGACGGTTCCGGCAAACCCACCCGCCGGGGCGTTGTCTCCGCCGTAGCGGATCTGCACCCCCTCGACGCTGTCCGCACCGGGATCGCCCGTGAGCACCTGCCCGCGTCCTACGGCGGATTCCCCATTGATCTCGCCCGCGACGTCGGCGCCGTTCTGCACCCGCTCAGAGATGTTCCCCTTCGCCGAAAGCACCCCGCCGGTGGAACTGGCCACGGTGAAGCTGTGCTCGCTCCCGAACTGCTTGTGCCGCAGGTGGACCGCCTGGGGCAGCTTGCCCTCGGTCGAACTCGGGTCCGGGCGCAAGAGGTCCAGTTCCAGCCCGGAGGCCTTGATCGCGTCTCCGAGGCGGTTCAGGGTCTGCTCTGCCGTCTCCCCCTCGCGGGTGGTGAAGTTGACGGTCTTGCCGCCCTCGGTGATCGTGATCTGCTCGCCCGCGTCAATGATGCCCTGCGTGAGCGGCTTGACCCCCACATGCTCGGCGCGGGTTGAGGCACGCTTGATGTTCACCTCGTAGCCGTTGACCCCGGAGCTTTTGGACGTCTCCGTGGCCCCGACGAACTCCAGGTCCGCGCCGTTGGTCACCCCGTTGGTGCCGGCGCTGCCGTCGAGCAGGCTGATGTTGCCGAACTGCGTGTTCTTGGCGATGCGGTCCACCGTCTCAAGGATGTTGTCCACCTCCTGCTGGTCCGCCTGCAGCATGAACTCGTCATTGACCGCCTCGTTCGCGGCGTGAACGGCGAGCTGGCGGGCGTTGATGAGGGCGCGGCTGACCTCGTCGAGGGCCGCTTCCGTGGTCTGCATCAGCGAAACGCCGACCTGCGAGTTCTCGATCGCCTGATCGAGTCCGGCGGTTTGCGCCCGCAGGCGTTCTGAAATCTGAAGGGCCGCCGGGCCGTCGGCCCCACGGTTGATCTTCAGTCCGGACGAGAGCCGCTCAAGGTTCTTCGCGTTGACCTGAGAGTTCTGTGTCAGGTTGCGGTGCGTGTTCACCGCAACCGGGTTGTTGTTGATTCGAAGGGTCATAGTCCTCCTTGATCGAGAGAAAAGGGTTGTTGAAGGACATCCTGTGTTCGTTTCAGAGCACCAAGACCTCCAGTCTCGACCTCGGAGGCCCTCCGCATCCTGCGCAGAGCCTGGCACCGACGCTGGGCACCATTGCCCGCTCCTTGCGTCGCTGCGTCCGGAATCTCACTATTCCGGCAAAGTTCCGGGGGAATCCTCCCACTGGGAACGTTCGTATTCTTTTGTCAAAGAGCGCGGTCCCGCTTCGGGGGCGTCACCGCAGAGACCTCCATGTCTCCAAAGTGATGTGGCCTTCCGTGGCCACTCATTTTCCAGAAAATATAGATTTCCTGACAATTATCGGCAATCCTTTCCATGATCCGCAAACCTCCCCCGGACTTGCCCCCAACACCTCGGAGCAAGACCGGGTTCGGTCGCGCATGGAAACCTGTTTTCTTTCAAAGAACCAAACCTGCGCAGTGCTTCGTCAAAAGCACTCCGCAGGTCCGACCCTTGGCTCCCCCGGCTCCGTACTCAGGCCGGGGGAACCTCCTTCCCCAAGGATGGGTTAGCCCATCAGATTCAGCACATGGTTGGGCGTCTGGTTGGCCTGCGCCAGCATTGCCACACTCGACTGCATCAAAATCTGGTTGCGGGTGAACTGCATCATCTCTGACGCCATGTCCGCGTCCCGGACCACCGATTCAGAACTGAGCACGTTCTCGCGGCTCGTCCGCAAGTAGTTGAGGTTGCTCTCCAGGTTGTTCGCCTGAAAAGCTCCCATCCGCCCCCGGAAGGAGTTGATCTCCTCCAGCGACTTGTCAATGACGCGGATCGAGTCCGTCGCCTGATCCGCCGAGGTCACGTCAATGTCCCGCAACGACCGGAACTCCGACTCGTTCGTCACGCCCTTGCCGAGGTCGCCGGTGAAGGTGCTGCGCAACGAAATCGCGGTGGTTTGACCATCGTTTCCCCCGATCTGGAAGACCCGCGAGCGCTGGCTCAGCGTCACGGTGCCCGCAAACCCGCCTTCGGGAGCCTTCTCCCCCGTGTAGAGGATTTGGGTGCCCTCCACCGTGTTGGCTCCGGGGCCGCCCGTGAGCACCTGCCCTCGTCCAAGTGCCGACTCGCCGTTGATCTCTCCGGCAATGTCGGTTCCGTTCTGCACCACTTCCGAAACGTCTCCCTTTGCGGAAAGCAGCCCTCCTGTTGTACTGGCCACGGTGAAGCTGTGCTCGCTGCCAAACTCCTTGTGGCGCAACTGGATGAACTGCGGGGCATCATTTCCCATCGTTGCCGGATCGGGCCGCACCAGTTCCAGGTCAAGCCCGGCGTCTTCAATGGCGGCCTGCAACTCGTTGAGGGTCTGTTCCACCGAACGCCCGGCCTCGGTGACGTACTTGACGGTCTTGCCCCCTTCGGTGAGGTTGATCTGCTCCCCGCTGTCAATGACCGCCTGCGTCAGCGCCTTGGCTCCGGTATGCTCCGCACGAGTGGAGGCATGGTTCACCGTGATCTCGTACCCTTGCACGCCCGAACTCTGCGAGGCCTCCGTCGCGCCGAGGAACTGAAGGTTCGCCCCGGTGGTCGTCGCGTTCGCCCCGGAACTGCCGTCCAGTAGGTTGACGTTGCCGAACTGCGTGTCGCGGGCAACCCGGTCCACCACCGAGAGGATGTTGTCAATCTCCTGCTGGTCCGCTTGCAGCATGAACTCGTCGTTGACACCCTCGTTCGCGGCATGAACCGCAAGCTGCCGGGCGTTGATGAGCACGCGGCTGACCCCGTTCAGGGCCGCCTCGGTGGTCTGCATGAAGGAGACGCCGAATTCCGTGTTCTCAATGGCCTGTGTGAGCCCTGCGGTCTGCGCCCGCAACCGTTCCGAAATCTGCAAGGACGCAGGGCCGTCCGCCCCCCGGTTGATCTTCAGCCCGGAGCTGAGACGCTCCAGGTTCTTCGACTGCACCTTGGAGTTCGTGGTCAGGTTGCGGTGCGCGTTGACCGCCGTTGGGTTCTGGTTGATGCGTAAGGTCATGAAGCCTCTTTGGATCGAGAGTTGTGAAAATCATTGGCAATGAATCGAACCTCCTCTGTTCGTTTCAAAGACCCAGACCTCCTGTCTCGATCTTTTGGCTCCTGCCTCCTGCGGAAGCCCAGCATGGCGTGGGAGCGTCCCACGCGCCCAAGGGACTGGGGGCATCCCGCCCCCCGTTGCTTATGCTTGGGAAAATATTTTAACGTTTCGGTTGTCAAAGAGCCGATGGCGTGTCCGTTCGACACGACCACCGCAAGGCAACGAGGCACCCGCGGGTGCCCCCTGGCCAGACGGCGGTGGAAGCAGGCGACGTGTCGCCCGCTTCCGGTGTTCCGGCACGGCGGGAAGCAAGCCCCCGCCGTTCAGTGCGCTTAGCCCAGCAGGGCCAGCACGTTGCGCGGCATCTGGTTGGCCTGCGCCAGCATCGCGGTCCCGGATTCGACCAGAATCTGGTTGCGCGTGAAGGCGGTCATCTCCTGGGCCATGTCCGCATCCCTCACCACCGAATCGGAGCTGAGGATGTTCTCGTGCGCGATGCGCAGGTAGTTGAGGTTGCTCTCCAGGTTGTCCTTCTGGAAGGCTCCCAAATCCCCGCGCTGGATGGCCACCTGCTCGATGGCCCGGTCAATCAAGCGCATCGAGTCCTGCGCCCCTTGCAGCGAGGTCACGTCAATCTCACGCAGCGAGTTGAACCCGGACTCGGTGTTGACCGCACGGCCCAGCTGATCCGGGCGCATGGACCGCAGCGAGATCGCCGTGGTCTGGCCCGCATTCGCCGCAATCTGGAAGATCAGCGAGTTCTGGCTGAAGGTCAGCGTTCCTGCAAATCCTCCTTCCGGAGCCTTCTCTCCCGAGTAGCGCACCTGCACCCCTTCTGCGGTGGTCGCTCCAGGACCTGCAGTGAGATACTGGCCGCGTCCGGTGGCATCTTCGCCGTTGATCTCACCTTCGACATTCAATCCCGTCTGAACAACATCTGAAATATCACCTTTTTGTGAAAGCACACCTGCTGTGTTGCTGGCCACGGTGAAGCTGTGTTCAGCCCCGAACTCCCTGTGCCGGATGTTGAGGGCAACTGGATCCGAGTTCGGAGTCGCTGCCGGATCCGGCCGCACGAGTTCCACATTCAGCCCCGACTCGCTGATGGCCTTGCCGAGGTCGTTGAGCGTCTGCTCCACCGAACGGCCTGCGGTTGTGCGGAAGTCCAGTGTCTTGCCGCCCTCCGTGATCGTGATCTGCTCTCCAGCGTCAATGATCGCCTGCGTGAGCGGCTTCGCCCCCATCACCTCGGAGCGGGTGGCCGCCTGGGTGATCGTGATCCCGTAGCCGTTGGCCCCGGAATTCTGCGCCTCGTGGGTCGCCGAAACGAACTCCAGGTTGTCTCCGACCGTGACGCCGTTGCCGGCGACGCTGCCGTCGAGCAGGTTGTTGTTGCCGTACTGGGTGTAGTTGGCCACGCGGTTGATCGCCGTCAAGATGTTGTCAATCTCCTGCTGGTCCGACTGCACCATGAATTCGTCGTTCACCCCCTCGTTCGCGGCGTGAACCGCGAGCTGCCGGGCATTGACCAGGGAGCGGCTGACTTCGTCCAGCGCGGCCTCTGCGGTTTGCACCATCGTAACGGCCATTTCTGAGTTGTCGATCGCCTGCTCCAAGCCTACGGCCTGAGAGCGCAAGCGCTCCGAGATTTGCAGGTTCGCGGGGTGATCGGCCCCTCGGTTGATCTTCAGCCCTGAGCTTAACCGTTCCATGGTTTTGCCTTGGGCGCTGTGGCTGTTCGCCAGATTCCGATGGGCGTTGATCGCCACCGGATTGGTGTTGATCCTCAATGACATAAGTCCTCCTTACTTCCATGCGCGAAATGCCGCGTCAATGCGGCGGATTGATTCAAGACCGGGCACTCCCTGTCCCCCGTCTTTGGTCTGCCCTGCTCCTGCACGGCACACCCTGCGGCACGACCAGAGGCTTCCATTCCTCCTGTTTCCATTTGTCGTGCGGCAATCCGGGCGGATTTCTTCAGCAAAAGAATCTTTTACTGACCCCGAAGGTTCCTCTGCGCCAAGACTTTTCTCGGCTCAAGAGACTTTTCAGGGCTTGAGAAAATCCGCATTCAGATTCAGTTGACCAAGAACAGCCGCTCCACCTGAGCGTCCTCTGAGTCCTGTCCGGGGTCCGGGCAGGGTTCACAGCACCCCACGGTGTCCGCGTTCTGTTGCGGGTGGCGAATTCTCCTGTTCGCAGGTTCACGAAACCGCCTCCCAAACCAGCCGATTTGGCTCACGTTGTGTCGCGGCGGGTGATCCCAAGGCACGGGGCTTCCAATGACAGAACCCCGCGCCTGGGAATGGTTGCCCCTGCGAAAAGGCAATCCCACAGATTCAGTTGCTCAAGATCACGGCTCTGGTTTGCTCAGAGCGTTCTTCAGGCCGCCTCCGGAATCCGGAAGCAGTCCGCAAAACGCGGCGCACGGTGGATGGGGATTCGTCATCCCAAGCCCAAAGCTCCACGCTGGAACTCCGAGCTTGGGATGGTTGCCCCTGCGAAAAGGCAATCCCACAGATTCAGTTGCTCAAGATCACGGC
>CAZQXS010000019.1:22446-32668 GCA_964597275.1 uncultured Pseudomonadota bacterium
TCTGGTTTGCTCAGAGCGTTCTTCAGGCCGCCTCCGGAACCCGGAAGCAGCCCGCAAAACGCGGTGGCGTTGACCCTGCTCCAGCACGATACCGAAGCAGGGTCCGCTTGAAGATCAACCCAGCAGGGTCAGCACGTTGCTGGGCTGCTGGTTCGCCTGTGCCAGCATCGCCATGCCGGACTGCATGAGGATCTGGTTGCGCGTGAACTCGGCCATTTCTGCGGCCATGTCCGTGTCGCGGATCACGGACTCAGAGCGCGTCAGCTCCTCGTGTGCGATGCGCAGGAAGTTGAGGTTGCTCTCCAGGTTGTCCTTCTGGAAGGCCCCCAGGTCTCCGCGCTGCACCGCCACCTGATCAATCGCCCGGTCAATCACGCTGATTGCGTCGGTGGCCCCTTGCAGGGTGGTCACGTCCACCTCGGAGACGGAGTTGAACCCGGAGTCGTTCAGCACGGCACGGCCAAGCTGGTCCGGGCGCATGGAGCGTAGCGAGATCGCCGTGGTCTGCCCCGCATTGCCCCCAATCTGGAAGACCAGCGAGTTCTGGCTGAAGGTCAGCGTTCCGGCAAATCCTCCTTCGGGCGCTTGCAGCCCCGAATAGCGGATCTGCACCCCCTGCGCGGTCCCGGCCCCCGGTCCCCCCGTGAGCACCTGCCCCTTGCCGCGAGAGTCCTCGCCGTTGATCTCCCCCACGATGTCGGTTCCGTTCTGAATCCAGTCCGAAATGTCTCCTTTCACCGAGAGCAGCCCCGCCGTCTTGCTCGCCACCGTGAAGCTGTCCTTGCTGCCAAACTCCTTGTGCCGCAGGTGGATGAACTGCGGATCGGCATTGTTGGTCGTTGCCGGGTCGGGCCGCAGCAGTTCGAGGTTCAGCCCGGACTCCTCAATCGCCTTGTTGAGGTCGTTGAGGGTCTGCTCCACCGAACGCCCGGCCTGAGTCCGGAAGTCCAGTGTGCGGCCCCCCTCGGTGAGCGTGATCTGCTCTCCCGCATCAATGATGTCCTGCGTGAGGGCTTTCACGCCCTGATGCTCGGAACGGGTTGCGGCGTGCGTGACCTTGACTTCGTAGCCGTGGACCGGCGACGTCTTGGCGTCGTGGGTCGCGCCCACGAACTCCAGATTGTCTCCCACCGTGACCCCGTTGCCGGAGCGGCTGCCGTCCATCAGGTAGTTGTTCCCGTACTGGGTGTAGGCCGCGATGCGGTTGATCGTGGTCATGATGTTGTCAACCTCCTGCTGGTCCGACTGCACCATGAAGTCGTCGTTGACGCCCTCGTTCGCGGCGTGGACCGCAAGCTGCCTTGCGTTGATCAGCGCCCGGCTGACCTCGTCCATCGCCGCCTCGGCGGTCTGCACCAGCGAGACCCCCATCTCGGAGTTGTCGATCGCCTGCCGCACCCCGGCGGTCTGCGCCCGCAGGCGTTCCGAGATCTGGAGGTTCGCCGGGTGGTCCGCCCCCCGGTTGATCTTGAGGCCGGAGCTGAGGCGCTCCAGGTTGCGGGCCGTCGTTTTGCTCGTGTTCGTCAGGTTGCGATGCGTGTTCATCGCCATCGGGTTCGAATTGATTCGCAGGGACATTGGATTCTCCTTCCAATTGAGGTTCTACGCAGCCGCCTCTTGCGGCTGCCTGATTGAAGATTGCGGCCTCCTGCCACAATCCCGCACCTGCCGCAACTATTGCAGCCGGTGTCTCTCGCACACCTGGAGGGCGTCCATGCCCTCGGTTGCTGGTGTGCCTGTTCAAGCTCTGAATTCGCCATTATTGTTGGGAAAATAAATTTTTCCTGACAATTCTCCGCCCACGGATGGACAGTCCCGTGCCTCGGCAAAGGCCGTTGGCACTCGGCAAACTCACAGCCAGATTCACTTGAAAAAGAACAGCGGTTCCGGTCATCTCGGCAAAACGGGTCGGGCCGCCGGATGCTCGGTTTTCAGGGCGGGCTGTTTGCCCCACCTCAAGTGCCGAGCCGGACCTGTCGGCCCCCGCCCTCCAAAACCCGGAACCCTCCGGATTTGGGGTGGGGTGTTCACTTCCGCAGTTCCACCAGCCCCAAAACCCGAAACCCGTCTGTTCAGCAGGCTTCAGATCCGGGGGTGGCTGCCCCTGCGAAAGGCAGTCCGCGAACGTTTCAGTTGACCAAGAGCCACGCTCGTGTTGAGCGTCATCCAGAGCATCCCCGGAAACCCGGAAATGGTCGGCATGACACTTTTTGAAGGCGGTTTTCCGCCCCCCCCTGCCTCGCTCGCCATTCCCCTCATTCCTGCCCCAGTAAGGGCTGGGGCAGGATCAGGGATGAATCACGCGAGGAGGTTCAGCACGTGATTCGGCTGCTGGTTTGCTTGCGCCAGCATCGCAGTCCCGGATTGCATCATAATCTGATTCCGGGTGAAGGTGGCCATTTCCTCGGCCATGTCCGCATCGCGAATCGTTGATTCAGAGCGGGTCAGTTCCTCATGTGCAATGCGCAGGTAGTTGAGGTTGCTCTCCAGGTTGTCCTTCTGGAAAGCGCCCAGGTCTCCGCGCTGCACTGCGACTTGCTCGATCGCCCGGTCGATCACGCGGATCGAATCCTGGGCGCCCTGCATGTTCGTCACATCAATCTTGCGCAGCGAATCGTACCCCGATCCGTTGACCACGGCCCTCCCAAGCTGGTCCGGGCGCATGCTGCGCAGCGAAACCGCCGTCGTCTGGCCGCTGTTTCCGCCGACCTGGAAGACCAGCGAATTCTGGCTGAAGGTCAGCGTTCCGGCAAAGCTGCCCTCCGGGGATTTCTCCCCGGTGTAAGGGCTGGGGCAGGATCAGGGATGAATCACGCGAGGAGGTTCAGCACGTGATTCGGCTGCTGGTTTGCTTGCGCCAGCATCGCAGTCCCGGATTGCATCATAATCTGATTCCGGGTGAAGGTGGCCATTTCCTCGGCCATGTCCGCATCGCGAATCGTTGATTCAGAGCGGGTCAGTTCCTCATGTGCAATGCGCAGGTAGTTGAGGTTGCTCTCCAGGTTGTCCTTCTGGAAAGCGCCCAGGTCTCCGCGCTGCACTGCGACTTGCTCGATCGCCCGGTCGATCACGCGGATCGAATCCTGGGCGCCCTGCATGTTCGTCACATCAATCTTGCGCAGCGAATCGTACCCCGATCCGTTGACCACGGCCCTCCCAAGCTGGTCCGGGCGCATGCTGCGCAGCGAAACCGCCGTCGTCTGGCCGCTGTTTCCGCCGACCTGGAAGACCAGCGAATTCTGGCTGAAGGTCAGCGTTCCGGCAAAGCTGCCCTCCGGGGATTTCTCCCCGGTGTAGCGGATCCGCACGCCCTCGGCGGTGGTCGCCCCCGGCCCGGCGGTCAGGTACTGCCCCTGTCCGGTCGCGTCCTCGCCGTTGATCTCACCGGCAACATCCACCCCGGTCTGGATCCAGTCCGAGACATCCGCCTTCTGCGAGAGCAGCCCCGCCGTGTTGCTGGCGACGGTGAAGCTGTGTTCGCTGCCGAACTCCTTGTGCCGCAAATTGATTGCGACCGGCTGGCCGTTCGGCGTCGTCGCCGGGTCCGGGCGGACCAGTTCCACGTTCAGCCCGGACTCATCAATCGCCTTGCCGAGGTCGTTGAGCGTCTGCTCCACCGAGCGGCCCGCGATGGTCCGGAAGTCGAGCGTGCGCCCCCCCTCCGTGATCGTGATCTGCTCGCCAGCGTCAATCACGGACTGTGAGAGCGCCTTCGACCCGATGATTTCGGAGCGGGTGGACGCCTGGGTGACCGTGACTCCGTAGCCGTTGGCTCCGGAAGTCCGCGCCTCGTGGGTGGCGTCCACAAACTCCAGGTTTGCGCCCACCGTGACCCCGTTGCCGGAACGACTGCCATCGAGCAGGTAGTTGTTGCCGTACTGGGTCTGGTTCGCAACCCGGTTGATCGTCGTCAGGATGTTGTCAATCTCCTGTTGATCCGACTGCACCATGAAGGGGTCGTTCGCCCCTTCGTTGGCGGCATGGATCGCCAGTTGACGAGCATTGATCAGCGCCCGGCTGACCTCATCCATCGCAGCTTCGGCGGTCTGCACCATCGAGACCGCCTGTTCCGAGTTGTCAATCGCCTGCCGCACCCCTGCCGTCTGCGCCCGCAGGCGCTCCGAGATTTGCAGGTTCGCGGGGTGATCGGCCCCTCGGTTGATCTTCAGCCCGGAACTGAGTCGCTCCAAGTTCCGGGCATTGGCCTGACTGGTGCTCGTCAGGTTGCGATGCGTGTTCATCGCCGTTGGGTTATGGTTGATTCGCAGGGACATTGGTCCTCCTTTCGATCAGGTTGTGCTTGCGCACTCACTGTGCCTGATTCGAAGGCGACCCGTCCTGCGTCAACCTTCAGGCCCGCCACCTCTTGTGGCTCACCCGAAAAACCGGCAGGGTCACGCCCTGCCCGTTTCGCTACAACGATCCCGCTTTCCCAGCGGGATCAACTTAGCCCAGCAGCTGAAGCACGCTCCGGGACATCATGTTGGCCTGAGCCATCATCGCGGTGGAAGACTCCACCATGATCTGGTTGCGCGTGAAGTCCATCATCTCCGCCGCCATGTCCGCGTCGCGGATGACGGATTCGGAGTTGGTGATCTCCTGATGCGCAATGCGCAGGTAATTGAGGTTGCTCTCCAGGTTGTTCCTTTGGAAGGCACCCAACTCTCCGCGCTGAACCGTCACATCCTCGATCGCCTTGTCAATGATCCGGATCGCGTCCTCGGCTCCACGAGAGGAGGTCACGTCAACCTCCCTGAGTGATCCGAACTCCGATTCATTCGTGATTCCGGTTCCAAGCTTGTGCGCGTGCATGCTCCGCAGCGACACGGCTGAGGTCTGGTCGGCGTTCGCGCCGACGTGGAAGATCAGCGAGTTCTGGGCGAAGGTCACGGTTCCGGCAAAGTTGCCCTCCGGCGCGGCCAGGCCCGTGTAGCGGACCTGAATGCCTTCCACCGCAGAGGCACCGGGGCCTCCCGTCAGCACCTGCCCTTTTCCGGAGGCGGCCTCGCCGTTGATCTCCCCGGAAATGTCCACCCCGGTCTGAATCCAGTCGGAGATGTCTCCCTTCTGGGAGAGAACCCCTGCCGTGGTGCTGGCCACCGTGAAGCTGTGTTCGCTGCCAAAATCCGTGTGCCGCAAGCGAATGAACTGCGGCTCATCGTTTCCAGTCACGGTCGGGTCCGGCCTCAGTAGCTCAAGATTCAGCCCGGCTTCCTCGATCGCCTTGCCGAGGTCGTTGAGCGTCTGCTCCACCGAGCGTCCGGCCTGCGTCACAAAGTTGAGCGTGCGCCCGCCTTCGGTGAGCGTGATCTGCTCGCCCTCGTCAATGACCGCCTGCGTCAGTTCCTTCGCCCCGACATGCTCCGAGCGGGTGGCCGCCTGCATGACCGAGACGTCATAGCCGTTCACCCCGGAAGTTGCGGCCTCGTGGGTGGCCACCAGGAACTCGAGATTGTCCCCTTGCGTGACCCCGTTGCCCGCGCGGCTGCCGTCGAGCAGGTAGTTGTTCCCGTAGGACGTGTACGTCGCAATCCGGTTGACCGACTCGATGATGTTGTCAATCTCCTGCTGATCCGACTGCAACATGAACTCGTCGTTCGTGGCCTCGTTCGCCGCGTGAACGGCGACCTGCCGTGCGTGGATCAACGTGCGGTTCACCTCGTCCAGCGCCGCCTCTGCGGTCTGGACCAGCGAGACGCCCATCTCGGAGTTGTCAATCGCCTGCTTCAAGCCGGAAGCCTGCGCCCGCAAGCGCTCCGAGATTTGCAGGTTCGCCGGAGCGTCCGCCCCGCGGTTGATCTTGAGACCCGAGCTGAGGCGCTCAAGGGTCTTTTCCTGGGTCCGATGGTTGTTCACCATCTGGCGGTGCACCCCGTAGCTGGGGGCATTCGTATGTACTCTTAATGACATTGCGACCTCCTATCGCTTAGTGTTCATCCCTGAAAAATGTCACACATCCATGTGCTGCCGGGTGCGTCCATGCACCCCACCGTCTTGCGACGGGAAGGTCCGCCTCCCTCAAGGCGAAACGCTTCCAGGCAGACAGAACCCCTCTGTCCGCTTGGAAACCCTCCACTTGGAGAAATGACCTAAAAAGATGATTTTCCGGACAATTGACCAAAGACCCACCCGCACTTCCTCAGCCGAGCGGCACGGGGCGTTCCCGTCTCTCGGCTTCCAGAGCCAACCCTTCGGCAGGCCACGTTTCCGCAACCCTCCTTCGGCCCCCGCTCCGGAAGCCGCTCTCGGCTTTTCGCAAGAGCAACCCCGGTTGGTTCATGCCTTTTTGTCGCCCACGCACAGGCCAGAACTCAGACAAGCGTCCGAAGCTCCTCTGGATTCCGGGTCCGTGCTTCGCTCGGAAGGACGGTCTTGAGGCCGTCTTTGCCAAGCGGGAGCGACCACCGAAGAGGTGGTGTTCTTCAATCACTGTCCAAGAACATTTCGCTCGCCCTGTCCGCATTTCCGCAGACAATCGAAGCTTCACGGGCACCGCCCGTGCTTCAGACAACCGCCGTGCTGGATCGGCTCCTGCCGATCTCTGCTCGGACCATCATCCTGACCGCCACTGCCCTGTGACAGCAGCGGTCACCATGATGGTGCTTGCCTCGTGCTCACTTGTTGACGCTGCCCGGCATACCCCCGCCAGATCCTCCATGGTCCCAACGAGGGTAGCGTCGTCGTCATCAAATACCCCACAAAGGGGCTTCCCAAAACCCGGGTCAGGACTGCAAGAGCGCCATCACTGACATCGGGGTCTGGTTCGCTTGGGCCAACATCGCGGTACTCGAGCTGACCATGATCTGGTTCCGTGTGAACTTCGACATCTCCTCGGCCATGTCGGCATCGCGGATCACGGACTCCGCATTGCTGATCTCCTCGTGCGCCTGCCGCAGGAACTCCAGGTTGCTCTCCAGCGTGTTCTTCTGGAAGGCCCCCATGTCTCCCCGGAAGGTCGAGATCTCCTCAATCGCCCGGTCCACCAGCTGCATCGCGTCCTGCGCTCCTTGCGAGGTCGTCACGTCAATGTCGTGCAGTGAGTGGTACCCGGAGTTGTTGTCCACACCCTGCCCCAATCGGCGGGTGCTGATCGCCCGCATGGAGAACTGGACGTTGTGCTCCGCGTTCGGGCCGATCTGGAAGTGCTGCGATCCTTGGGCAAAAGTCACTGTCCCGACAAACCCTCCGTCCGGGACCACCTCGCTGCTGTAGCGCAGTTTCATTCCAGAAACCTTGGTCGGGCCTGCGCCTGTCAGCACCTGCCCCCGGCCAAAGGCCTCCTCCCCTCCGATCGTCCCGGCGATGTCCTCGCCGTTGGAGATGGTGTCGTAAACATCGGCTTTTGCGCCGAGCAGTCCCGCCGTGGTGCTGGCGACCTCAAACTCGAACTCGTTGCCGTAGTTCTTGTGCCGGATGTTAAGGAACTGAGGCTCGTTCGGAGCCATCGCCGAGCCTTCCGGCTTGACCAGCTCAAGGTCCATACCTGATTCGCGGAGGGCCTTGTCCAGCTTGTTGAGGGTCGTCTCCACCGAATCGCCCGCCTCCGTGACGAAGTTGAGCGTCTTGCCCCCCTCCATCACGGTGATCTGCTCTCCGGCATCAACCATGTTCTGCGTGAGCGCCTTCTCGCCGATCACCTCGGCCCGCTTCGCGGCCCGCTTGACGATCACGTCATAGCCGCCCACAGGCGAGGTGTCGGTCTTCTCGTTGGCCTCGATGAACTCCAGGTTGGCCCCGGTGGTGACCCCGTTTGCCCCAAGGCTGCCGTCGAGCAGCGCCTTCTTTCCGTAGTGCGCCGTGCCCGCAAAGCGGTCAATCTGCGCCAAGGCGTGGTCAATCTCCTGCTGGTCGGCCTGAAGCATGAACTCGTCGTTGACGGCTTCGTTGGCCGCATGGACCGTCAGTTCCCGGATGTGAATCAGGGCGCGGTTCGCTTCGTTGAGCGCCGCTTCTGCGGTTTGCAACATGGTGACTCCTGCCTCGTTGTTGTCGATCGCCTGTTTCAGGCTGGCCTGCTGGGAACGGAGCCGCTCGGAGATGATGAGCTGCGCCGGGCCGTCCGCCCCCCGATTGATTTTCAACCCGGAGGATAACCTCTCCAGATTCTTCGATTGCGCCCTGGTGTTTTCCACCAAGTGGCGGTGCGTGTTCAACGCACTGATGTTGTGATTGATTCGCATGGAACCCCTTGTTTACAGCATTTGAATGACGATTTTCCCTTCCTCTCGTAAGCAACGCCTCCATGCGTTCCCCTCATGCCCCGTGCTTCCTGCGTGGCGCATGAAACTCTTGTTCTGCTCTGTCTCTTGATCCTCCGTTGATCCGGAGGATTTCTTCAGAAAGCATTTGATTTTCTGACGGAAATGCTTTCAACTCGTGGTCGCCTGACCATGCCTTGTGCCTGCCCTACTTGAGCAGGCTCAGCACCGCTTGGGGCTGCTGATTCGCTTGTGCCACCACTGATTCCCGGGTCTTGGCGATGATTTGATCCCGCGTGTACTCCGCAACCGCGTGAGCTTGCGCAGAATCCTCAATGGCCACCCCGTCCTGATTCAGTTGGGCGTGTTCGTGTTTGAGCTTCCGGACGGCCTCGCGGAGCGTCTGGTGATCCAACTCATCCAGGCGTTCCTTGATCCTGCCCAGTTCGCTCAAGGCGCTTTCCAGCACCGCTTCGGTGTCCCGCGCTCCCTGAGCGGTGCGCAGGTGCACATCCTTCAGGCAGCGGAATCCCGACTCGTTGGGCACGTCGCGCCCCAGGTCGTGAATCCGGAAACTCCGCAAGCTGAGCTTGGGAGCCGTGGGCAGCAGCCCGCCACCAAGGTGGAGCGGAATGGCGTTCTGAAGGACGGAAACCGTCCCGACCTTCGGAAGTGCCAGGTCCTCTGCCGACCCGGTGTAGCGCAGGGTCAGCCCCGCAACCAGCGATGACTCCGGACGTCCCAACAAGGTTTGCCCGCGCCCTTCGCACGGCTCCCCGTTGATGCGCCCTTGCACATCCCTGCCGGGCCGCGCATCGGCCCACTCCAGGCTCTTGGGGGAAAGCACTCCCGGAGTGGTGCTGGCGACCGCAAACTTGTGGACCCTCCCGTAACGTTGATGGTGCAGGCTGAGCCTGCCCCCTGCGATCAGGGTTGCCACCAAGGGCAGCCCCTGCGCCTGCATGGCGTGCTGCAACTCGGCAAGCACGGCCTGCGGCGGTTTGCCCCGGATGGCCCGGAACCGCACTTCGGCCTTGCCTTCGCGGATCCAAAGCTGCTCACCCTTGTTGATCAGTTCCTGAGTGAGCAGGTGCGTCCCAACGATTTGCGCAGGGAGGGCGGTTTCGTGGATTTCCACGGCGTAGCCCTCAATCGGCGACGAGGGAATGTCGCCCTCGACTCCAAGAAACTCCAGATGCTCGCCGGAAACCCTGCCCTGCACGGCGTGACTGCCGTCCAACAGCATCTGTGACCGAAACCGGGTCGCGGTGGCCAGCGCCTCGATCATGTCGAGGGTGTGTTCCAGCTCCTGCTGGTCGGCTTCGCGCAGGGCCGTGTTGTGCTCAGCCCCGTTTGCCGCCTGCCCGGAAAGCTCCCGGAGTTCCAGCAGCATGCCCTCCAGCCGCTCCAGTGCCGACTCCACGGTCTGCACCAGCGACAGGTCGGACTCCGCGTCAATAATCTCTTGGGTCAGCGCAACGGCTTCCCGGCGACGGTGTTCCGTCACCCTCAGCACTGCTGGCCCCGCCGGAGCGACCTCCGAGCGCAGTTGCAGTGCCGGTTTTGGCTCACCTCGCGGTTCTCGCTGAGGTGGCTGCTGGTATGAGGCTTGGCCGCTCAAGGCGTCGAAGCCGCTCTTTACATCCATAGGACCCTCTCATTTTTTCCAAAAGGCGGTTGGCGCAGAGGGTTGGCATCCCCTGAACTCCACGCTGCTCCGGCATCGTGTGCGATGCCGCCACCATGGGGTCGTTTCCCAGCCCGAAAATCAGGCTGAACGAAGTCAGGAAGAGTTATTTTTCCTGACTCAAGAACACAATCTCCGGCCTCTGACCTCCGGAGGTTATGCTTATCCTCTCAAGGCCTGGGGGGCGGTCCGCCACTGCGGCGCAAGTCCTCGCGGCTCCATCAACAGAATCCGCTCGTCCCACTCTGCACCAGCCTTCCGGGAAATCCTCCCGGCGCAGCCCCCTGCCCGGCAGGGAGGACGCTGGACGGCGCCCGGCCCTCGGCCTTGTGGCAGG
>CAZQXS010000019.1:32768-42121 GCA_964597275.1 uncultured Pseudomonadota bacterium
CCCTGCCCGGCAGGGAGGACGCTGGACGGCGCCCGGCCCTCGGCCTTGTGGCAGGCTTCCCCACCTTGCTCGGCAAGCGGGCGTGTTGCCCCACTTCCAGAGGTCGGCGGAGAACTTGAAGCTGCTTGGGAGTCCCCAGCCCTTCGAGTTTGCTTGTGAAAAGAACCGATGCTCCAGACCCCTTGCCCAATCCTAGGCAAATCGGCCTGTCGCCTGACATCCGGCCACTCGCCCTGCGGGCCAGCAACCACGGCGCAACTTTGCGCCCGATGCTCCATGCTTGGATACAGAAACGCACTCCGGAGCACTTGCTCCACGGTGCCATCGATCCAGCGCATCCCTCCCTTTTCCAGGGAGCGATCCACTGCAACCGACGGTCGGATGCCCGTCTGCATGACGGCCTGCTGGGCGGCAGGCGCACTCTGGCCACCACTGGCGGCACCAGTCCTCGTGTTGTCCCAACGGAACCCCAGATGGGCGGGCAGGGTTCTCCCCACATTTCCCGACTGCCGGGAATCCGGGAGGCCTGCTCCAGCGCACAGCGGTTGGCTGCACCGGAGATTCCTCGATCCATGCTTCTCCTGCCGAGATCGAATCGGCGTGAGGGTGCGGACTTGCGCACGCATGTTAGCTCTCGTTTAGCTCATGTTGTTTGACTCACCTCCATGTTGTGGGTTGAACAGCGTCCATTTTGTTCAGAGAATGCCTTTGATGCGCACCGCGTTGATGCCCATCAAAGGCGCCCCCTCTGGGAATACGGGGGTGCGCTTCCACACCCCCGCTTCTCTGCCTCTGGTGCTCTACTGCGCGCTGCCGAGCAGTTGCAGGACGGACTTCGGAATCTGGTTCGCCTGCGCGGCCATCGCCGTGCCCGAGGCGAGCAGAATCTGATTCTTGGTGAAGTCGCTCATCTCCTTCGCCATGTCCGTGTCGCGGATGACCGACTCGGCGTTCACCATGTTCTCCTGCGCCACCCGGAGGTTCTTGAGGTTGCTCTCCAGAGAGTTGCGCTGGAAGGAGCCAAGGTCGCCCCGCAGGACGGTCAGCTCGTCAATCGCCTCGTCAACGAGGATCAGGGCGTCCTGCGCCCCCTCTCCCGTGGTCAGGTCAATGTCCGCCAAACTTCGGAACTCGCTTTCGTTTTCAACACCCCGCGACAGGTTGTCGGTGCGCAGGTTGCCTAGCGAAAAACGCACGGTCTGGTTGGCGTTCGGCCCAATCTGGTAGGTCACGGAGTTCTGCGCCACATGGACGTAGCCGTCCACCTCGTCGCCGATCAGTTCCTCCGCCGTTGAGCGCACGAGCTGCTGCCCCACCGTGTTCCCCTGCTCATCAAGGATGTCCTCCACGCGGGTCTCCAGCTCTCCGTTGTACTCGACCACCAGGCCCTCGACCGGAGTGGCGTGTCCGCCGTAGAGGAACTGCCCCTTGCCGACAGCGACCTCCCCGCCGATGTAGCCGCCCACGTCCTGCCCCCCGTCGGAGTAGGTCGCGTCAAAGGCCTTCTCCGCAAGGACGCCCGGAACGTTGGAGACCACGCTGAAGTTCGGGTCGGAGCCAAACATCTCGTGCCGCACGGTCAGCATGCCCATCTCGTTGATGAACACGTCCACCTTGAGGCCGGACTCCTTCGCCTTGTCGTGCAGGGTGCGGGCGATGACCGTGCTCATGGCCGCCTCGACCTGCTCCTTGTTGTACACCTGCGGGTTCAGCCGATGGTTCTGGGCGAGGGACTGGAGCGTCTCGGCCAGTTCGGCCTCCTCCTTGGTCTTCAGTTCGACCACGCGGTTGCCCTCGTTGATCACCAGCTCGATGCCCTCCTCCACGTCCCGGAGACTCACCGGCTTGAGGCCCGAGACGTAGGAACGGGTGGCCACCTGCTGGATGTCCACCTCCCACCCCGTCTTGGTCGGGGCGTTCTGGGTGTCCGGAGTCGCGCTCACAAAGCGCAGCCTCTCGCCCACCGTCACCCCGGTCACCGCCGAGCCGCCATCAAAGAGCGGCTTGTTGCCGAAGCCCGTCGTCATCGCCAGCCGGTCGATGGTCTCCAGCAGGCGCTCGGCCTCGTTCTGGTCGGCCTGCATCATCTTCTGGTCGTTCGCGCCTTCGTTGGCCGCGTGCAGGGCAAGCTGGCGCATGTTGATGAGCATCGCGTTGACCTCGCTCAGCGTGCCCTCCGCCGTCTGCACCATCGAAACGCCGACCTCGGAGTTCTTGATCGACTGGTTAAGCCCGGCAATCTGCGCCCGCATGATCTCTGAGATGATCATGTCTGCCGGGCCGTCCTTGCCGGAGTTGATCTGCATGCCGGATGAGAGGCGCTCGAGATTGGTCTCGGTCGCCCGGTTCGTCTCCCCCAAATGCCTCAATGCATTCAGGGACGTCGGATTGTTATTGACACGCATGTGCCTCCTCTATGCGCGGGTTGCAAACTAGGCCTGAACCTCGGCCCGTATTTCCGAAAGATAAAATCTTTCTGACAAATTACCTGACTCTCATTGGGGTGATCTCGCAGTTTCGGCATTCCTGCTTGGGAACGCCGCCGCAGACCCCAGTTCTCCTGTTAAGTTTTCTGCAAATGCCCCTACTGGAACAGACCCCGGCCCTCGGCCAAGTCCCGCGTGGACCAGCCACGACAGGCCTCGGCGAACGCAGAGTGGTGTGCCCCATTCGCGGCCCGGACTGGTCCTGTGAATCCTGACTGTTCGTGCTGAACAGAAAATCCCTGCACCAATGCCGTGAAACCGTCCCTAGAGATGCGACGGATGCACCTCTTGGCTCGATCTCTGGCCAACGGAGGAAGGATGGGGCAAGGCGCCTCGCCGCAGCCCACTTTCGCGAGCGGCAGGGTTCCGCCTTCCGGTTCAACCGTGTTTCCCAAGCACAGGGTGCAGGCACCCGTTCCAAGCTCGAATCGCCTGGTGTGCTTGGAGTCCGGCGGTCATTGCAGGGCGAGAGCGTGTTGTGCCTCAACCCTGACAATCTCCTGCCGGAGCATGAGATTCTTCTGGCTGCCTTCCGTCGCATCTGGATGGACGGAGGCGGTGCAGGAATCCATTTCCGGTTCACCCCGGGGGCCGGACACCCAAACGGGCCTCCCAAGCTCCCTCTTCCTCAGCAGCAGCGTCTCCTCAGAGAACACACCCGTCCGGATCAAATCATCCGCAGGCGGCTCGCTGCTTTTCCATTGGGGGTTTGCATTTCAAAGAACATCCCGGAATCCACCCACGGATGGCGGATGGACTTCCGGCCTTATCTCCTCATCGGCATTTCGGCAGAATCCTTTAGCCTGCCACCAAATTAAATGCCGATTTGGCACGCCCGGGCGATGCCGGGCTGTTGTCTTGTCCCGTGTATCGGCACTCTGCTGGAGAACTTTAATGGAAAAAGGAGGAAGGCGGAAACCGAACGCGCTCTAGAAGCGGTAGGTGAATCCGAAGAGGGGGTAGGTGCGGGCGGCGAGGGGGTTGCGGGCGGTTTCCCCGGATTTGCGGGCGGTGAACTTGGACTCCCGGAGTCGGCGGTTCACGAGGATCGTGTCCCACCACGAGTGGATGGCGATCGGCTCGATCAGGTCGAACTGATCAACCTCCGGGTTGTACACCCAGCCCAGGTACATGCCCGCCGCAAACGCGACCCCTGAACTCGCAGAGAAGCCCTGTCCGGAGTGGGCCGCGCCAAAAACCGCGCTGGCGGTGACAATGCTCGTCCAGCGGGCGGCCCCTTTGGTGAGGAACCCCGAAAAGCCGTTGTAGAGCGAACGCTGGATCACGCCCCGGAAGAGCATCTCCTCGCCGATGCCCACCAGTTGGTACTGCACGAAGGAGAGATTGATCATCTCCTGCCGGGAGAGGTTGGAATCCACATGGTAGGTCACGTTGTCCGATCCCAGCGGAACCACTCCCGCGTAAACCGTGGGTGCCCAAAAGGTCGGCTCCGCCCAGAAGTGGTCAATGCGGAAGGGCGCGGCCATCAGCTTGTAGGTCTCGGACTTGGAGCCGCAACCGTCGTAAAGGTCGTAGATCGTGGCGAAGGTGAGGTTGCTGTACATGCTCGCATAGGCCCTGCCGTAAAAGGTCTCGCGGGACAGGTAGATGTCCATCTTCTGCCGTTCCTCGCCGTCCACCGTGATTTTCTCGGTTTTGTAGATGTCCCGGTAGTCCTTCAGGTAGTTCGGACTGCTCGCATAGGAGGCGTACTTGTTGAGCGCCGCCCAGCGCATGCCCCCAAAAACCACCGCCTTGTCGTACTCGCCCAGCAGGGCGTAGCCCACGCCCGGAAGCAGGTACTCCCCCAGCATCGCACCCGCACACACCAGCCCTGAACGCGCCGCCTGCGCCGTGCCC
This sequence comes from uncultured Pseudomonadota bacterium, assembly GCA_964597275.1. Taxonomy (GTDB): domain Bacteria; phylum SAR324; class SAR324; order SAR324; family NAC60-12; genus UBA8110. The sequence continues at coordinate 37,115 of CAZQXS010000019.1, forward strand.
ATCGTGAGCATCCACAATGCCAGCCCCACGCAGAGGCTTCGGAGAAAATACGGCATGGAGCTACGCAAGCGCCGCCGCCCCGTACACCCCGCTGGCGTCGCCAAGCTGGTTCGGACGAATTTGGGTGGAAAGCTCACGGTTGAGGACAAGCTCGGTAATGCGCTCGCGCCCCTCGTTGTAGAGCAGGGACAGGTTGGAAACCCCACCGCCGAGGACGATGGCATCCGGATCAAAGCAGAAGATGAGGTTCGCCAACGCCTGCGCGTAGTATTCGAGGAAGGTTTCCATCACGATCTGCGCGTCCGGATCGGAGCCGTCCTTGGCGTGATCGTGAATCTCCGGGGCGGATTTTTCGCGGCCCGTGCGTTCGTGGTACATGCGGCGAATTCCGGTTCCGGAGATGTACTGCTCGTTGCAGCCGCGCCGTCCGCAGTAGCAGAGGACGCCGTTTGGATCAATCGAGGAGTGCCCCCACTCTCCGGCCAGCCCCTGCGCTCCGGGCCAGACGCGCCCCTGATGGACCACGCCGCCGCCCATGCCCGTGCCCAGAATCACGCCCAGCACCGTGCCAAAACCCTTGCCCGCGCCGTGCAGCGCCTCGATGAGGGCAAAGCAGTTCGCGTCATTGCCGATCATCACGCCGCAGCCCGCCGCGTTTTCCAGATCGGCCTGCAAAGGGGTTCCGGACAGGCAGAGGATGTTCGAGGTCGCCACCACGCCATCGCGGGGAGACATCACTCCCGGAATCCCCAGCCCGACCCGTGCCTTGCCGTCGCACTTTTCCTGAAACTCGCGGATCAGGGCGGCCAGTTGCTCCACCAGCGGCTCGTAGCCCTCCGCCTGCAAGGTGGCAACGCGGCGGCGCTCCAGCACCTCCATCGGATTTTCGGTGGTGAGGATGATCTCGATTTTGGTTCCACCCAAGTCTATACCAATTCGTCTCATAGCAAATGCTCCATTCGTAACGGGCGAAGTGTAGGGCATCTCCGGCAAGAATCCAGTCCTTTCCGAGGGAATCCGCTTGTCCTTCTACCGCTGATCGTACAGAATTCTCGTTTTTTCACTGCTCAACCCATCACTTCCAACCGCTGACCTCATGGCCTTGCAGATTCCCCTGAACTGGATGCGCGACTTCGTGGACTGGCCCCTCGCCGACGACGAACTCGCAGAACGCCTCACCATTGCCGGACTGGAGGTTGAAGCCGTCGAGCCGACTGGGAAAAGCTGGGGGGAACTCTGCTTTGTGGCAGAAATCGCCGCCGTGGAAAAGCACCCGGACGCAGATTCGCTCAGCCTCGTGACGGTGGCCTACGGAGCCGAGCAGACCCTGACAGTCGTGACCGGGGCACCCAACGTGCGGGAGTTTGAAGCCGGGCTGCCGGAGCCGCCTCCCAAGGTCGCGCTCGCCGTGGCTGGAGCGATGCTCGTGGATGCGTACACCGAGGGGCATCCGCTCAAAAAGCTCAAGCCCTCCAAAATCCGGGGCATCCGCTCCGAGGGCATGCTTTGCTCCGAACTGGAGTTGGGCCTCGGCGAAGCGCATGAAGGCATCCTGCTCCTGCCCCCGGACGCGCCCACCGGGGCGCTGCTCAAGGACTACCTCGGTGACACCGTGCTGCATTTTGACATCAAGGGCGGCTTCGCGCACCTGCTTTCGATCCTGGGTGTCGCCCGCGAAACCGCCGCATTGCTCAACACCCCGCTCAAGCGCGACCTGCTTCCCGACCCCTCCGTGCTGACCACCGCCGAGCAGCCCGACTACATTGGGCTGGAGATCACCGCGCCGGACCTCTGCGCGCGCTACTCCGCCCTGCTGATCCGCGACATCAAGGTAGGGGCGTCGCCCTTCTGGATGCAGCAGCGGCTCCTGCGCTCCGGAATGCGCCCGATCAACAACATCGTGGACATCACGAACTACGTCATGCTCGAACTCGGCCAGCCGCTCCACGCCTTCGATTACACGGTGCTGACGGAACGGGCCGGAGGCCGACCGACCATCACCATCCGCCGTGCCCATTCCGGTGAGACGATCACCACGCTGGACGAGGTGGAACGCCCGTTGGACCCGGACACGCTGATGATCGCGGACGCGGCTGGAACCGTGGGCATTGCCGGAGTGATGGGCGGCGGCAACTCCGAGGTCTCCGAACAAACCACCGAGGTGCTACTGGAGGCCGCGAATTTCGAGTTCCTCAACAATCGCAAGACGAGCCAACTGCTCAAGCTACGCACCGAGGCGAGCGAGCGCTTTGGCAAGCAGCTTGACCCGGAAGCCACCCTCGCCGCCGCGCTTCGTGCCGCGCAATTGATGGTGGATCACGCCGGAGGCACCTTGGAACCCATCGCGGGAGACCTGTATCCGGAGCATCCGGAAACGGTGGTGCTGGACCTCGATCCGGATTACGTCCGCCGCGTCATCGGCGTGGAGTTGAGCAATGCCGAGATGGAGCGCATCCTCACCGCACTGGAGTTCGAGGTGGCATCTGGCACCACGCTGCAAGTCACCGTGCCCAGTCACCGCCGCGACGTGCGCATTCCTGCCGACCTGGTGGAGGAAATCGCCCGCGTCCACGGCTACAACAACATACCGCCGACCCTGATCCGCGACGAACTGCCGCCGCAACGTCCGAATCTCAAGCTCGACAACGCCGACCGCATCCGCGACCTGCTCACATCGCTGGGGCTGGACGAGATCATCACCTACTCGATGATCAACCCGGAGGACGATGCCCGCCTGCAAATGCGGGAGGGCGTGGACCTCAACGACTATGTGCCCGTCGTCAATCCGCTCACGCAGGAGCGCACGCACCTGCGCCGCAGCCTGATTCCGGGGGCGCTCGGCACCGCCCGCTCCAATTTGCGCTTCATGGACCGCGTGACCACCTTCGAGGTTGGCGGTGTGTTCCACCCCAAGTCCGGGCAGGTGCTTCCGGAAGAACCCCGGCGGCTCAACCTGCTGCTGACCGGAACACGGCAGGGCAGCTCATGGTTGGGGGCGGATGCTGGAATGCTTGATTTCTTCGACCTCAAGGGCATTGTGGAGCAAATGCTCGACACGCTGCATGGCATCAAGGTGGAATTCCGCAAGGCCCAACGCCTGCCGTGGCACCCCGGACGCTGCGCGGAGCTGTGCCTCGCCGGAGAAGCCGTGGGGCATTTGGGCGAGCTGCACCCGGCGATTCGGCAAGCCTTCGGACTTCCGGAGCAGCCGATCGCCTTGGCCGAGTTCGACTTTGACCGCATGATGGCCCTCATTTCCGGGGAATACCTGATGAGCGAGATTTCCACGTTCACGCCCATTTACGAAGACCTCGCGCTCGTGGTGGATGCCCGGCTCTCCGCCGATGCGGTGCTGCCTGTGATGCTGGAGGCGGGAAGGCCACTGCTGCGCAACGCCCGGCTCTTTGATCTGTACGAAGGCGAGCAGGCCGGTACAGGCAAGAAAAGCCTCGCCTACGCGCTCACCTACCAGGCGATGGACCGCACCCTCACGGACAAGGACGTGGAAAAGGTCCGCAAGCGCATTGTCCGCAAGCTGGAGCAAGAATTTCAGGCACAACTCAGGGGCTGATGGAAAGCGGAGTTCTGCACACCCTCCGGGCGATTGGGCACTCATTGGATGGACTTGCCGCAGCGTTCAAGCACGAGGTCGCCTTTCGGCAGGAACTCGCCTTTGCGGTGGTGCTGGCCCCTGCGGCGCTGCTCATTCCCAACGAGTGGCTACATCGGCTCTACCTGCTGGGTGCCCTGTTTTTGGTGCTGATCGTGGAACTGCTCAACTCGGCGGTGGAAGCCGCCATTGACCGCATTTCCGAGGAGCGGCACCCACTTTCCAAACGTGCCAAGGACCTCGGCAGCGCCGCCGTGTTGCTCAGTCTCTTGCACCTTGGCGTGGCGTGGCTGGTCACGCTTTACCTCTGGTGGAAAAGCCCATGAAACTCACGCTTGTTCCCTTTGCCGTCTTGCGGGAGCTACTCCCGGACTCCGCGCTTGAGCAGGAGGTTCCGGAGGGCACGACCGCCACCCAGCTCATGCAGCAACTCGCACAGGAGCATCCTGAGGCCGAGGGCATCCTGCGTGTCACGCGGCTCGCGCACGAGGACGAATACGTGGGCCGCGAAACCCCGCTCCAAGACGGAGCCGAGTATTGCCTGATCCCGCCAGTTAGCGGCGGGTGAGGGCAATGAAGAGTGAGCACGGTTTTTGTTCACTGATAACCAACAACCGATAACCAATCACCAAAATGAGACTCAAAGACAAAGTCGCCCTCGTCACGGGTGCCGCCAGCGGCATTGGCCGCGAATCCGCCCTTTTGTTCGCACAGGAAGGCGCCAAGGTGGTGGCCGTGGATCTCAACGATGACGCCGGACAGGCCACCGTTGCAGAAATCCGCAGTGCCGGAAACACCGCAACCTACGTCCATGCCGACGTTTCCAAGGCTACCGACTGCGAAGCTATGGTGGCCGCCGCCGAAAAGGAATACGGCCAGCTCAACGTCCTCTTCAACAACGCCGGCATCATGCACGGCAGCGACGACAACGCGATGGTCACGGACGAGGACACCTGGGACTTGACGATGGCGATCAACCTCAAGGGCGTGTTCATGGGCTGCAAGTACGGCATTCCTGCGTTGCAACGCGCCGGAGGCGGTTCTGTCATCAACACGGCCTCCTTCGTCGCCCTGCTGGGCGCGGCGACCCCGCAGATCGCCTACACCGCGAGCAAGGGCGGCGTGTTGGCCATGAGCCGGGAGCTTTCCGTGATCCACGCCCGCGAGAACATCCGCGTCAATGCGCTCTGCCCCGGTCCCTTGCGCACGGAGTTGCTGATGAAGTTCCTCGACACCGAGGCCAAGAAGCATCGGCGGCTTGTCCACGTTCCGATGGGGCGTTTCGGCGAAGCCACCGAGATGGCCAAGGCCGCACTCTTCCTCGCCTCCGACGAATCCTCGTACATGACGGGTGCGGAGATGGTCGTGGATGGCGGCATCACCGCTGCGTATGTGAC
>CAZQXS010000020.1:0-21372 GCA_964597275.1 uncultured Pseudomonadota bacterium
TCATGGGACTTGCCCTGCCGAAACGAACCCTGCCGCCGTCTGAAGCGTGTCTCCGGGAACTGGAGTCCCGCTTTGGCGAGCGTTGCACCACGGCCGAATCGGTCTTGGAGCAGCACGGGCGGGACGAATCCTTTCATCCGTCGGCCCCGCCGGACGCGGTGGTGTATGCCGAATCGAACGAGGAGGTCGCGGAAATCGTCAAGCTCTGCCGCCAGCACGGGGTGCCGATCATCCCTTACGGCACGGGCACGTCCTTGGAAGGGCATGTGGCCGCCTTGCAGGGGGGCGTGTGCATTGACCTCACGCACATGAATCAGGTGCTGGAGGTGAACGCGGAGGATCTCGACTGCCGCGTGCAGGCCGGGGTGACGCGCAAGCAAGTCAACCACCACCTGCGCAACACGGGGCTGTTCTTTCCAATTGATCCGGGGGCGGATGCCTCAATCGGCGGCATGACGGCCACGCGGGCATCCGGCACCAACGCCGTGCGCTATGGCACCATGCGTGAGAACGTGCTGGGCCTCACGGTGGTGACTGCCGAAGGCCGCATTTTGCGCACCGGAAACCGCGCCCGCAAGTCGGCGGCGGGCTACGACCTCACGCGCTTGCTCGTGGGTTCGGAGGGCACCTTGGGGGTCATCACGGAAATCCAGCTGCGGCTCTACGGGATTCCAGAGGCGATGTCGGCAGCAGTCTGCGCGTTCGACTCGATGGCAGGCGCGGTCAACACCGTGATCACGACCATCCAGATGGGCGTTCCGGTCGCCCGCATCGAGTTGGTGGACGAGGTGCAGATTGACGCGATCAACCGCTTTTCCAACCTCGACTATCCCATCAAACCCGGACTCTTCTTCGAGTTTCACGGCACGAAGGCTTCCGTTGCTGAGCAAACCGAACTGGTGGGGGAAATTGCCGATGAAAACGGCGGCAACAACTTTCAGTGGGCCACCAAGGAGCAGGACCGCCTCAAGCTCTGGGAGGCGCGACACAACGCCTACTACGCCGCGCTGGCGCTGCGTCCGGGTTGCCGGGGATGGGTGACCGATGTGTGCGTGCCGATTTCGCGCTTGGCCGAGTGCATTCTGGAAACGCAGGAGGACGTGAAGGCGCAGGGGCTGCTCGCGCCCATCGTGGGGCATGTGGGCGACGGCAACTTTCACATGACCTACCTGATCCATCCGGACCATGAGGACGAGGAACTGCCGAAATACCAAGCCCTCAACGACCGGCTCATCGAACGCACCCTGCGCATGGAGGGCACCTGCACCGGAGAACACGGAATCGGCTACGGCAAAATCCAGTACATGCACCGCGAGCATGGCGAGTCCGTGGAACTCATGCGCCAGATCAAGCAGGCGCTCGATCCCGAAAACCTGCTCAACCCCGGAAAAATCCTGCCCTCCTGACCCTTCCGGCTGGCGGAGTTTTCCCACTGAACTCCATCAAGCCGCTCCCTCCGCCCTTCCAGTTCTCCCCGCGAAATTTCAGAGATTTCATAAAATTTAATTCTGCAATAGCAACCACTTACATCGTTTTGTTGCTGGAAGTTCAACCACGGGTCTGCAATTTGCTCTAAGGACAATCAGGAGCGCAACGCCGCAAGGCAGGCCGCTCTGGAAAATTGTTCACACCTCTTGTTTTGAAAGGAGCAATTCATGACCACGGAGATCAGCCGGGACAAGCTTGACGATGCTTTGTCGCGCTACCTGAAGAAAGGCGGAAGGATCAACCGCATCGAAAAGGTGGTGGGCGAGCCGGTGTTGGGCTACGATTTCTTGATCACTGAGGACGTCTTGGAAATGAAGGACGTTCAGGATCCGGAACTCTACTGAATCCCATGAGAGAGTCGTCGTCGTCATCTCTTCGGGATACCCAACCCACCCCTGCTGAGCTTCATGGACCGAAGCTCGTTTCCCCTTTTGAGCCGATCACGGTCGGTTTTTCCTCTTCTCCTCGCCCCGCCACTCCCTGAACCCTTCAGGGTGGTTTACAGACGCAAGCAAGTCCGTTAGCCTGAATACTTGGGCTGACCTCGTAAAAAGCCAAGAAACTCCCAACTGTCCAATATCCGCAGATTACGCAGATTATTGTTTTATAGTGATTCTGAATAAGAATTGTACATGTACCGTGTTGCTTCCGGCCTCAAAAGCACCGTAGGAGCGGGCCATGCCCGCGAATCGCGGGCATGGCCCGCTCCTACAACGGAGTGTCTCGTTTTTATTCTTATTTTTTCTGCGTAATCTGCGGATAGTTTTGTGAGCTTGGACTTTTTGCGATGACATCAAACTTTGCGTAAGCAGGGAATCATGCGCCTGTTAAGTTGGAACATCCAGTATGGCAAAGGCGGGACGGATGGCCGCATTGACCTGGAGCGCATCGCCCGCGTGATCCGCAGCCGCGAGTTGCCGGACGTGATGGGGCTTCAGGAAATCTCGCGCTGGGGGAAGGACACGGACTCCGGAGCCGACCAACTGGAGCAGTTGCAGGCGCTGTTTCCCGAATACGAGGCGTACTTCGGCCCCGCACTGGAACGCTCCGGCGGGGTGGACGGCAGGCTCCGGCAGTTCGGCAACCTGATCCTCACTCGGCTCCATCCCGTGCAGGTGCGGCACTTGGCGCTCACCTACCCGGCGGATGCCAAGGCGAGTTCCATGCCGAGGATGCTCAGCGAGGTCACGGTGCAAGGGGAGGCCGGCTGGGTGCGCTTTGCCACCACGCATCTGGAAATTTTCTCAAAACGCCAGCAGCGGGCGCAGGCCGCGCGCATCCGGGAACTGCATTTGGAAGCCTGCGAGCAGTTTCGGCAACCGCCGCAGGATCGGCCCGGAACCCCGTTCACCTCGGTCCCGCAATCGAGTTCGCTGGTCGTCTGCGGCGATTTCAACTTTGCGCCGGACAGCGATTCCTACCATCTGCTCACCGAACCCGTGCCCGCCCCCGATCCTTCGCTGGTGGACGCATGGAAAATGTGGCGTCCGGAAAAATCGCATCCGCCCACCTGTGGCTTACACGACTTGCGACAGTGGCCGGAAGGCCCGCATTGCCGCGATTTTTTCTTCATCACCAACGATCTGGCGAACTGCATTCAAACGCTCGAGGTGGACACCGAAACCGCCGCCTCCGACCATCAGCCCGTCTGGCTGGAACTGGGCACTCCCGAATGAACACAATGGCCCCTGTTACGATTTACTATCTGGAAATGCACTCGCCTGCGGCCCTCAACGCAAAAACGGAATCCCGCGGCTTGCAGGTCACGGAGTGCAAGGTCAAGCAGTTCCAGTTCAACCGCTTTCTCTACGAGTTGGTCGGAGGTCCGTGGAACTGGACCGACAAGCTCTCGTGGAGCGATGCGCAGTGGCAGGAGTACGCCGAAGCCGACGACCTGCGGACGTGGGTGGCCCACTCCCAAGGCTCCCCGGCAGGCTACTACGAATTGCAGCAGGGCGAAGGCGGACATGTGGAACTGGCCTACTTCGGACTCGCGCCCAAGTTCATCGGACAGGGTTTCGGCGGCTACCTGCTGTCCCACGCACTCAAAACCGCATGGGGCATGAACGGCACCCAGCAGGTGGGTGTGAACACCTGCTCGCTGGATCACCCCAGCGCCCTCCAGAATTATCAAGCACGAGGCTTTGAAATCGTCCGCACGGAAACCAAATGATCGCCGTCATCTTTGAATTCACGCCGAATCCGGAGCGCCGACAGGAGTATTTGGACATCGCCGCCAGCTTGCGGGAGCAACTGGAGACCGTGGAGGGGTTCCTCTCCATCGAGCGTTTCACCAGCATGACGGAGGAGGGAAAGCTGCTCTCGCTTTCCTTCTGGCGCGACGAGGACGCAGTCCAACGCTGGCGGCAGTTTGAAGGGCATCGCCTCGCGCAAGCCCAAGGGCGGGACGGCATCTTTCTGGATTACCGCCTGCGGGTCGCCAAGGTCGTGCGGGACTATGGCATGACCAACCGCGCACAGGCTCCCACCGACAGCCGGGAGGTTCACGATGACGCTTGAAGCCAGTGAGCGTCCGTGGGGAAGCTACCTCGTCCTCGCAGATGAGCCGGACCACAAGGTCAAGCGCATCACGGTGAAGCCGGGAGAGCGCCTCAGCCTGCAACGCCACCAGCATCGCGCCGAGCATTGGTTCGTGGTGACCGGAAACGGGCGGGTGACGCTTGACGCGGAACAGGTGGACCTCTGTGCAGGCGAGGCGGTGGACATCCCGTTCGGAACCAAGCACCGCATCGAGAACATCGGCTCCGAAAACCTCGTCTTCGTGGAAGTGCAGACGGGCGGCTACTTCGGCGAAGACGACATCGAGCGCTTCGAGGACGACTACGGGCGTTCTGGCTAAGCCTCCCCTGTGGCGACCGGACGGGACGGATCGGTGACCCACTCGCTCCACGACCCCGGATAGAGCCGACCGCCTTCCAGCCCGGCGATTTTCAACGCCAGCAAGTTGTGGCACGCCGTCACGCCGGACCCGCAGTAGCTGATGTGCCGTTCCGGGGCACAGCCGTCCAACACCGCCTCGAATTTTTTCCGCAAGTCCTCCGCCGACAGGTAAGTTCCGTCCTTGGTCACATTGGAAAGCGACGGCAGCGACCGTGCCCCCGGAATGTGCCCTGCGACCGGATCGAGGGTTTCGTTCTCGCCGCGAAAGCGGTCTGCGCCGCGTCCGTCAAGCAACCGAACCTCTGGATTGGTGGATTCCGCCAGCACGGTTTCGGCATCCACCACCCAGCCCTCCTGAAGCTGAAACGGAAACTGCCACGGCATCGGCTTCGGGACTTCCGCGCTGAGCGGCAGGTTTTGCGCCTTCCACGCCTTGAGGCCACCTTCCAGCACGGCCACCTTGTCGTGTCCGAGCCAGCGCAGGCTCCACCAGAGCCGGGCGGCAAAGGAGCCGGGGCCGCTGTCATAGGCAACCACCTGCACCTTGGGGCCAAGCCCCCACTCGCAGAAGCGGCGGTGCAGCGTTTCCGGGTCGGGCAGGGGGTGCCGCCCGCTTTTGCCGGGAACCACGGGGCCAGAGAGGTCGCGGGCGAGATTCGCGTAAATCGCGCCGGGGATGTGCGCCTCGCGGTACTCGCGCTCCTTGGCGTCGGCATCGGTCAAGTCAAAGCGGCAGTCGAAGATCATCCAGTCGGTGTTGCCGAGGTGGGCTTGCAGGATTTCGCAGTCAATCAGGGTTTGGAACATGGTCAAGGTCGAATCAGGGTGGACAAGTTGCGGAGGCTGTTCTACGCTGAAAACAGCAGTGGTGTTCACCCAAAACCCTTACCTCACCTTGAACCATGACGCAACCTAAACTCGCTCTGCTCACTCTCGGGGTGTTGCTCTCGCTGGGATTGGCACTCCCGGCTGCTCCATTGTTTGCCGACGACGACGACAGTTCGAGCGGTGTTTCTGAAGCCGCCAAGGATCCCGATGTGGAAAAAGCGCGGATGCTGCTCGACTACGACAACTACCCCAAGGCGCTCAAGCGGCTCAAAAAGGCACTGGAGCGCGATCCGGACAATCCGGACATCCACAACCTGCTCGGCTACAGCTACCGCAAGCTCGACCGCGTGGAGGAGGCGTTCACGCACTACCGCGAAGCCCTGCGCCTCCAGCCCGGACACCTCGGCGCGAACGAGTACATCGGCGAACTCTACCTCAAACTGGACCAGCCCGAAAAGGCCGAGCAGCACCTCAAGGTGCTGGATGCCGAATGCCTGTTCGGTTGCGACGAGTACGACAAGCTCAAGGACGCCATCGCGAAGTACCGAAAACGCAAGAGTTGATTGCCGACCATGGAAATTCCGCAACGACCGCTTGGTAAGAGCGGGGTGCGTTTGCCCAAGCTGGGGTTCGGGGGTGCGCCGCTGGGGGAGTTGTTTCAGCGCATTCCAGAAGCTCAGGCACAAGCGACTCTGCAAACGGCATGGGATTGCGGACTGTACTACTTCGACACCGCTCCGTGGTACGGGCACGGCCTCAGCGAACACCGCATTGGGCACCTGCTGCGGCAGCAGGTGCCCGGATCATTTTTCTGCTCCACTAAGGTGGGGCGCGTGTACTCCCACTTTCAGGGGGAGGCGGTCAACCACGATCCCGCACCATGGTCCGGAGGGTTGCCCTTCACGATGCGGTTCGACTACAGCTACGATGGCGTGATGCGCTCCTTTGAGGACAGCCTGCAACGCCTTGGCCTCAACCGGATGCAGATGCTGGTGATCCACGATTTGGATTATGGTTACCACCAGGATGAAGCCGGGGTTGCCGCACGATTCAAGGAACTGGAGTCGGGATGGAAGGCTTTGGAGGCGCTCAAGGGATCGGGAGAAATTCTGGCGATTGGCGCGGGCATCAATGAGCAAGCGATGATGCCCCAGTTCTTGAAGCGATTCCCGCTGGACTTCTTCTTGGTTGCCATGCCCTACACCCTGCTGGATCAGGAGGTGTTGGACTCCGAGTTTCCGGAGTGTGAGTTGCGAGGGGTGGGAATTGTGGTGGGGGCGCCTTATGCTTCGGGAATCCTTGCCACTGGTGCCACCCCGGACGCCAAGTATCGGTATGCGCCCCCCTCGCCAGAGGTGCGGACTCGGGTGCAGCGCATCGAGCAGATCGGTCAGCGTCACTCAGTCCCGCTCAAAGCTGCCGCATTACAGTTTCCCTTGGGGCATTCACAGGTGGTGTCGATCATTCCTGGATCCCTCACCCCAGAGCAGGTCCGCGAGAATTTTGAGATGCTGAGCTATCCGATTCCAAAGGACTACTGGCTGGAACTTCGGGAAGAAAACCTGCTCCGGAACGATGCGCCGATTCCTCTTTGAGCGCGGGAACGGTTCGGATTCTTGTTGAATCTCTTGCCAGAAGAGGAATGATGGGGAGTCCTTTGATTCTGAAAACACAACACGGAGGCAAACCATGTCGATGATCACCGACACGCATCAGCATCTTTGGGATTTAGAACGTCTCAACCTGCCCTGGACACAGGGGGTTCCACAACTCAAGCAAACCTTCCTCATGTCCGATTACCAAAGCGCCGCCGCAGGCACGGGCATCTGTCGCACGGTTTACATGGAGGTGGATGCCCATGCCGACCAAAAGCAACAGGAGATTGAGGACATCAGTCCTTTCTGCAAGGATTCCGAAGACCCCATGCAGGGCATCGTCTTTTCAACAGACCCCAGTTCTCCCAAGCTCAAAAACTTTCTGGACCGCAACTCGGGCAACCCTTCTCTCAAGGGAGTCCGGCAGGTGTTGCACAACCCTGAGATTCCCCCCGGCTACTGCCGCACTCCAGAGTTTGTGGAGGGGGTCCGGGAACTTGGCAGGCGCGAATTGCTGTTCGACATTTGCATCCGTCCCGCCGAACTGCATGACGCATTGGAACTCTGCCGACTGACTCCGGACACCACCTTCATTCTCGACCACTGCGGAAACCCGGATCCCTATGTGGTCAATGGAGAGCGCAAGCCGGATCTCTCTTCGGATTCGATCTTCAACCACACCCGCGAAAGCTGGCTGTGGGCGATTCAGGAACTGGGGGAACTTGAAAACGTGGTCTGCAAGATTTCCGGAATCCTCGCCCGTGCAGAAGCTGGGTGGACTCCCGCGACGCTTGCCCCCACGGTGAATGCCTGTCTGGATGCCTTCGGAGAGAACCGCGTGATTTTTGGGGGCGACTGGCCTGTTTGCACCTTGGGAGGCAGCTTGTCACAATGGGTTTCGGCATTGCAGGAAATCGTCGTGTCTCGCTCCCAAACCCTGCGAGAGAAGCTCTTCCACACGAACGCCGGACGGCTCTACCAGCTTGACTGAACACACCAACCCAAAAAAACGCCATGTTGAAAAACCTCGATCCCCTGCTCACTCCTGCTCTGCTCTATGTTCTCCGGGCCATGGGGCACGGGGATGTCCTGACTCTGGTGGACAGCAATTTCCCGGCGGATTCCGTTGCCTCCTCATCAGTTCACGGTGAGGTGATACGCCTCGATGGGGTGGGAATCAGTGAAGCTGCCCAAGCGATCCTCTCCGTGTTTCCGCTCGACAGCTTCATTGAAACCCCGCTTCAGTACATGCAAGTGGTAGGAGAGCCGAACACCAAACTGGAGGTGCATCAAGACCTCCACCAAATCGCACTGGATGGGGCCGGTCGGAACTGGCAGATGGGTTCGGTCGAGCGTTACGACTTTTACGATCTGGCCCGCAAGAGCTATGCGGTGGTCGCCACCTGCGAGAGGCGGCCTTATGGTTGTTTTTTCCTCACCAAAGGGGTGATCGGCCCTGATGGTCAGGTGATGTAACCCTCAGCAAAGAGGAGGTTCCAAACAGGTTGCGGGATGGATTTGAAACTGACCGACAAGGTGGTGATCGTCACTGGTGGAGCGAAGGGGATTGGTGCGGCAACCGTGCGAGCATTTTTTGAAGAGGGCAGCCGTGTTGCGTTAGTGGACCGGGACCGGAAGGCAGGCTCGGCCCTGTCAGAATCGTTGGGGGCCAAGGTTCGGCTCATTGAAGCGAATCTTGTTGAAGCCGCCGCCTGCCAAGCGGCAGTGGCTGAAACCGTCAGGTTGTTTGGTGGTGTGGACGTGCTGGTGAACAACGCCGGGTTCAATGATGGCCTTGGTCTCGACACTTCTCCGGAAGCCTTCATGAACTCGGTGCGCAGCAACTTGCTGCATGTCTATGCCATGACCCACCATGTGTTGCCGCACCTCCGCAAAGGACCGGGGTGCATTGTCAATCTCGGATCGAAGGTTTCCGTGACCGGGCAGGGACACACCTCTGGATATGCTGCTGCCAAAGGAGCAGTCAACGCGCTCACTCGTGAATGGGCGGTGGCCCTGGCCCCAGCGGACATTCGTGTCAACTGTGTGGTTCCCGCCGAATGCATGACGGATCAGTATGAGCGCTTTTTCCAGTCCCTTCCCGATCCAACTGCCACACAGCAAGCCATCGGCAACCTTGTTCCGCTCGGAAAGCGCTTGACCACTCCGGAGGAAATCGCCCGCACCATCGTCTTCCTCGCCTCGCCCCGCTCATCCCACACTACAGGGCAGTTGGTGTTTGTTGATGGCGGCTACACCCACTTTGACCGGGCCGTGGGGCATGACCACGACAAATGGTGACTCTCCTTCCCACACCTTAGCAGTGCTTCCCTAAAAACTGTTCTGACCTGATCCACTTTTTTCTTGCAAAGAGGGATTCCGTTGCAGTAAGATTCGTCTGACGACTGATGAATAAAGGTTTTCATGCGCCTTCAGGTAGATCAACCATTGCAGCTCAGGGTTCAAGATGCCATCCGCGAAATTATCCGTGAGCAGCGCCTGCGCCCGGAGGATCAACTTCCCACTGAAAGCGAGCTGATTCGCCAGCTTGGCGTGGGGCGTTCAACCTTGCGGGAAGCCTTGGCAAACCTTTCAGATCAAGGAGTTCTTTACAAAAGACAGGGAAAGGGAACCTTTGTCCGTTCCGTGCCCACCGTGTTGCGCAACGGGATTGATCAGTTGCGGAGTGGCCGGGAAATGTTTGAGGCGGTTGGGGTCGAACCCATCACCAGTCGGGTGGATTTTCGGGAGCTTGAGGTCAGGGGGGATTTATCAGACAAGTTGGAACTGAACGAAGGAGCATCATGCCTTTGGGTGGAAAGGGTGCGCCGCACCGATGACGCCATTGCCGCCTACTGCATCGACATCCTTCCACGCCATGTACTTCCGGAGAGTGTCAAGTCCGAGGAACTTGCCCACTCGCTCTTCACACTGCTGGCACGTCAGGGGCACACGGTTTCACACACCGAAAGCATTCTGCACCCCACGATGCTCACTCAGCGCGAACTTCCGGAGTTGCAAAGCCAGGTTGCGATGTTCCTGATGTTTGAGGAGGTGGTGTACAGCACCCGTGGCCACCCTTTGATTTACTGCAACGATTATTACAGCGCCGATGTGTTTGAGTTCCGCATCTCGCGCAAGCGCATGCTGTAGAGGACGGTTTTCCCATGAACAAGGCATACCTGATCGGGGTGGATGGGGGAACGGAAAGTCTCCGCGCCGGGGTTTTTGACTCCAGCGGAGTTCCGCTCGCCTACGCTTCAACCACCTATCCGACCCAGTTTCCTTCTCCTGGCTGGGCGGAGCAGCATCCACAAGACTGGTGGATCGCGCTTGGACAATCCGTCCGGAAGGTGGTTAAGAAAGCGGGAATCCGCGCCGATCAGGTCACCGCGATGTCGGTGGACACCACCTGTTGCAGCGTCGTGGCCCTTGACGCTTCGGGGAACCCTGTACGTCCGGCACTGATCTGGATGGATGTCCGCAGTGCCAAACAAGCCGAAGAGGTGGTAGAAACGGGGGATGCGGCGCTATGCGTCAACAGCAATGGCGAGGGTCCGGTTTCCGCAGAGTGGATGATCCCCAAGGCACTCTGGATCAAGCAGAACGAACCGGAATTGTTTGAGAAGGCCAGCACCGTTTGCGAGTATCAGGATTACCTCAATTTTCACCTGACCGGGCGTTGGGTTGCCTGCATCAACAATGTTTCGTGTCGCTGGCACTATGACCGCACTCGTGGGGGCATCCCGCACTCCTTGCTGGAAAAACTGGGGCTGGGGGAGTTAGCGGAAAAATGGCCGCAGGAGGTGCTTGCCCTCGGAGAAGTGATCGGCGGATTGACGCCAAAGGCCGCAGAGCATCTTGGCCTGCCAGAAGGGCTGCCCGTTGTGCAGGGCGGGATTGACGCGCAGATCGGCATGATCGGCCTAGGGGTCGTGCAGCCCGGAAGCCTTGCCTTCATCACCGGCTCCTCCCACCTCCAGCTAGGATTGAGTGAGAAGGAGTTTTACGGCACTGGGATTTGGGGAACCTACCCCGATGCCCTGCTTCCGGGGCTCTACAGTGTTGAGGGAGGGCAGACATCCACAGGGTCGGTGATCAATTGGCTCAAGAACCTGTTCGGCGAGTCCGACTATGCGGCGCTCAATCGGGACGCATTGAAACTGCCTCTGGGATCGGAAGGCTTGGTGGTGCAGGAGCATTTTCAGGGCAACCGCACCCCGCACACGGACCCTCGCTCAAGAGGGGCGTTCCACGGGCTGACCCTCAGACACGGCCGGGCGCATCTCTTTCGGGCCGCAATCGAGGGGGTGGCGTTCGGGAGCGAACTGATTTTGGAAACGATGCGCAACAACGGCTTCGAGCCACAAGGCGTGGTGGTCTCCGGAGGGGCAACACACTCGGGCCTTTGGCTCCAGATTCATGCTGATGTTTCCAACCTTCCTCTGACGCTCACCAAGAACCCGGACGCGCCCTTGCTGGGTTGTGCCATTCTGGCATCCGTGGGAGCCGGGCTTTACGATGACATTCCCACAGCCGCCGGAAAAATGGTGGAGGTCGCCAAGGTGATCGAGCCTAATCCCCAAACCCATGCGGAGTACCAACCCTTTTATGAGGCTTACAAAGCGAGCTATGCACCTCTGCGTTCCATTCGACAGCCCTTGGACAACTGATGCCTGATCCCATCATCCAACGTGGAAAAAAAGCGGTTATCGCCATGATTCACATTCCAGCCCTGCCGGGATCCCCGGACTATGATCGTGATGGCGGAATGGGCCGAATTTTGGACTCCGTGACCGCCGACCTTGAAGCACTGCAATTGGGCGGGGTGGATGCAGTGATGTTCGGCAACGAGTTTGACCGACCCTATGTTTTGAAAGCCAATCCGGAAAGCCTGGCAGCAATGGCAGCAGTGGTAGGGCAGGTGAAGCCGCTGCTGAAAGTGCCGTTTGGCGTGAACTACCTCTGGGACCCAGTTGCGACAATTGCTCTGGCCGCAGCCACCGAAGCCCGCTTTGCCCGCGAGATCTATACGGGGGCTTACGCCTCCGACATGGGGCTTTGGGTTCCGGACGGTGCCGGGGCTACACGTCTGCGGGCGGACCTTGGGCGTTCGGATTTGCAGATGCTCTTCAACATCAACGCCGAGTTCGCCACCTCGCTGGACACGCGTCCGCTGGGAGTCCGTGCCAAGAGCGCAGTGTTTTCCTCAAAGGCGGATGTGATTTGCGTTTCTGGCCCCATGACCGGGGAGTCTGTGGACCAAATAGCGCTGGGCGAAGTCGGCGAGGCCGTTCCGGACACGCCCCTGTTGGCCAACACGGGGGTTAACATCGACACCGTGGCGGACCTCTTTGCTGTGACGGACGGCTGTGTGATCGGTTCGCACCTCAAGCGTGATGGAAACACTTGGAATCCCGTGGATCCGCACCGGGTTCGCCGCTTCATGGACAAGGTAGAAACGATACGCTGAATACAGTCCACATGATAGACCCTCGCTGGGAACAGCTTGCAGACACCTTAGTCAACTACTCGACCACCACTAGGCGCGGAGACCGGGTGCTGATCACCATGCTGGAAACCGACACCTTGCCCTTGACCCGAGCGGTTCATGCGGCGGTGTTGCGGGCGGGAGCGCACCCACACGTTGAATTCCAGTCCACCCTTTTCCAAAGGGACCTGATGCGCTGGGGGAACCCGGAACAGTTTGATGTCGCTCACGAACTGCAAGGAAAGGGGATGGAGTGGGCGGACGTGTACATCGGACTGCGGGGAGCCAGCAACCCTCATGAGTTAGAAGGGATCGACTCCAAGTGCATCACCGCATTCCGACGCGCTCTGGGCAAGGTTTCGGCCCTGCGCACGGAGCAAACGCGCTGGGTGCTGGTGCGCGTTCCGAACGCTGCGTTTGCCCAGCAGGCGGGCATGGGCACTGATGAGATGATGGAGTTTTTCTTCAACGCCACCTTGCTGGACTGGCAGGCCGAACGCACCCGCTACGAAGCCATTCAGGAAGTGCTGCAAGCTTCGGAACAGGTCCGAATCGTCAGCGACAACACCGACCTGAGCTTCGCCACCAGCGGTCGAAAGTATCTGATTGACGACGGTCACATCAACATGCCCGGAGGCGAAATCTACACCGCCCCGTTGGACAACAGTGCCGAGGGGCACATCGCCTTCGAATTTCCTGCGGTGTTTGCGGGGCAGTTTGTGGAGGGCATCCGACTGCGCTTCTCCAGAGGCGAGGTGGTGGAGGCCTATGCCGACAAGAACGAGAAGCTGCTACGGGAACTGATCGCGATGGACGAGGGTGCCAAGCGCATTGGCGAGTTCGGCGTGGGTACCAACTACGGAATCAGCCGCTATTGCTACGACCTGCTGTTTGACGAGAAAATTGGCGGCACTGCCCACATTGCCCTTGGACGAGCCTATCCGGAATGCGGCGGCACCAACCAGTCCGCCTTTCACTGGGACTTGATCAAGGACTTGCGCGAAAAAGGGGCATTGTATCTGGATGACCGCAAACTCATTGAAAGGGGGCAGTTCCTGCTGGGTTGACGGATGTCATAGTTTTGGAATCGGGATTCCACCGGACTGGTGGGCGGTGATGCAGGCCTCCACCACCGCCATGGTGCCGATGGCCTCGTTGACGGAGGTGACCAACTGCTCATCCTCCCCGGCAGCGTAGCGTTGCAGGTTGGCCATGACCCCAATGAAGGCATCGGGAAACCAACGGCCTTCAATGGGAATCGGGGTCCAGTCAGTGCCTTCGGTGACGATCTCCACGGTTTCGGGCTCTCCGTGGGGGTAGTTGAGCAAGAGCCCCATCGTCACCACGGCAGCACCCCGGCTTCCCTCGATGCGGATGGTGGCGCTTTGGTGTTGTGGCCCTTGCACAAAGGTGTGGTTGAGCGACAAACAGCAACGGATGGGTAGCTCATAAGCGAGAATGATGGAATTGCGTGCATCATTGAGCCTAGGGAATTGAGGATGCGGAACCGCACAGCAATACGCCCCAGTCGGCTCCCCCAAGACCGAGCGGATCCAGTCGAGGTAGTGGATGGAGTGGACGAGGACTTCCACATGCTCCAGTTCTTCAAGAAAGGGCCACAGTTGCCACGGGGTTTGGCAGGCCAGCCGCACCTCAAGCTCATGGAGCGTTCCGAAAACTCCGCGTTGGAGCGCATCGCGGATGGGAAGCATCATCGGGCTGAAACGGAGCTGGAAATTGATCGCGGCGTTCAGCCGTTTTTTGTTGCAGAGGGAACGAATGCGCTTGGCATCCTGCCAGTTCCGGCCCATGGGTTTTTGGATCAGGACGGTGGAACCCTCCGGAACTTTGGAAAGAATGTCATAGTGGGCATCGGGCGGGGTCGCGAGGTCAATCACGTTGCCCTGAGAGACAGCCTGATCCAGTGATGAATACACGCTTGGAATCCCGTACTGTTCCGCGAGGGCTTCGGCGCGTTGAATGTTGGGATCGTAGATGCCGCTAACCGGAAAGCCGCCTTTTTGGTACGCAGGCAGATGTGCATCCCGAACAATGCCCCCGGCAGCGATGATGTCAATGGGACGCTTCTCCGAAGGCATCGGCCAAACCTTCTGGAGTCCAATGAGGTCCGAAGCCGAAAACCGGGTTTTCATTTGAATTCCATGAGCTAGAGTTGAACTAGGCATCCAATGGCATTAACCAAGCAGGAAAAGGCCGACTACGAGGCCCATGGGTACCTGACGGGCCTTGAGATTTTCTCCGAGGCGGAGATTTGCGCCTACCGCGAACAGTTCGACGAGTTGGCGGCCCGTGAGGGCCGTGAGCGGAGCCAAATTGGTCTGACTGCCCGTCATTTCGACACCCGCTTCATTTGGGAGATGTCCACAGACAAGCGGTTACTGGACGCGATGCAGGAGTTGATGGGGGCAAACGTGCAGTTGCTCGGAACCCATTTCTTCTGCAAGTATCCAGTGACAGACACGGATCATTTTGTCGCCTGGCATCAGGACGTCACCTACTGGGGACTGGAGCCTCCCAAAGCAGATTCGGCGTGGATTGCCGTGGACGACAGCAACGTGGAAAACGGGTGCATGCAGGTCATCCCTGAATCCCACAAGACGGGGCTGGCTCCGCACCTCACTTCAGCCCAGCCCGGAAACCTGCTCAGCATCAACCAAGAGATTCCCGAACGGCACGTGGATGCAACCAAAGCCGTCAATCTGTGTCTCAAGGCAGGGCAGGTTTCGATCCACACAGGAACGCTCTACCATGCCAGCCGCCCCAACTGCTCGCCGCATCGCCGCTGTGGGCTTGCCGTGCGGTTCATCACCACCGACACGCGACAAAAGGAGCTTAACTCAACTAAGGAACACTGGCAACCCGTCTTGGTGCGCGGAGTGGATCTGCACGGACATTTTCCAAAGATCGAGCCTCCATTTCCGCTTGAAGGCTGATCGGGCTAAAACGTTGGGGGGAACCCCGTGGAAAACCACAACCCTAATTTCGGAAAGGAGGGACTATGAGCGAGTAATGAATTAACACTTGACTTCAAACAGGAATGGACTTTATACCTAAATGCAGGAGCCTTGGATTGCTCGTAACAATACGCACAATTCAGTGTGGCCCCCGTAATCACAACCCGTTTCAACGGAGAATATCATGAAAAAAACAGACTGGATGAACCGTCGCAAGTTCATCAAGAAAGCCTCCACTGCCGCAGCAGGTACGGGGGCGCTGGCTGCAGGTTCGTCTGCCGGACTTGGCCTACTCACCAGAAATGCGGTGGCTGGAGGTCATTCCGTCAGAAAAGACATCCTCCAGATTCCAGGGGTGGGGATGGGATCTCCAACGGATGCTGATTGGCAGAAGGTTGGAGGGATGTGCCTTGGCCCAACCAAGGACCGTGTCTCCAAGGGGCAGTTCAACGGGGTTGAGTTGACCTTCATGGGCCTCAACAACCAGAACCTGCACAACTTCCTCTTTCGGGGTTTCCTGAAGCCTTGGGAGAAGTACACGGGTGCAAAGATCAAGTGGATTGACTTGGCACAGGCGGACTACAACGCCCGCTTGCAGCAATCCATTGCCACCGGGACGGTTGATTTTGACATCATCGAGATGGGAGCCCCCTTTGAGGGGGATGTCTGCGGGAAAGGGCTGGCTTCGGAAATGCCGGACTGGGTGAAGGAGCAGATTGACATGGACGACTATGTCGGCTACTTGAAAGCCCCTGTGGGCACCTGGGAAGGAAAGACCTACCGCATTTCCATTGACGGCGACTGTCACAATTTCAACTACCGTGCCGACTACTTCTCGGATGCGGGGCTGGCAGCCGCATGGAAGGCGGAGGGAAATTCCGGAGAGTGGGGTGTGCCGAAGACGTGGCAGCAGGTGCAGGCCGTCACCAAGTTCCTCAAGGGCAAGAAGGATCCCACCTTCGGGGGGGATGCCTACGGCTACCTCGACCCGTGCAAGGGGTGGGGCGGGTTCGGCTTCTACTTCCTTGCGAGCCGAGCCACCGCTTATGTCAAGCATCCGAGCGATCCGGCGTGGTTGTTCGATCCGGACACCATGAAGCCCCGGGTGAACAATCCAGGCTGGGTGCGGGCGATTCAGGACGTGATTGACGTGCTGGATTCCGAACCACCCAACCAGTTGAACGCAGATCCAGGAACCACAGGCTTCCAGCAGTTCCTTGCCGGAACCGGGTCCATGCTTTCGTGGTGGGGCGACATTGGCTCCAACGCAAAAACCAGCGACTCTTCGGTGGTTGGCGACGTGGTGGGCTTCAGCATCCTGCCAGGCTCGGACGATGTGTACAACTCGCAGACCAGCCGCTGGGACACACTTTCAAGTGGACCAAACTATGCGCCGAACATGGCGTACATCGGCTGGGGCATCTATGTGATGGCTCGGGTGGACAGCAACTCCAAGAAGCGCCAGGCGGCGTGGAGTGCAGCGGCCCATCTTGGAGGCAAGGACATTTCGCTCTGGGCCTCGGCGTATCCATCCGGATTCCAGCCCTATCGCAACAGCCACTTCAACATTGATGAGTGGGTGTCGGCGGGCTATGATGAAGCCTTCATCCGGTCCTACCTCGAGTCTGAGGCTGATTCCTACAACCACCCCAATGCTGCGATCGAACCCCGCATTCCGGGGATCTTCCAGTATTACAGCGTGGCTGAGGATGAGTTGCAGAAGATCTTTGCAGGACAGTACTCCGCCCAAGCCGGAGCAAACCGCATTGCGGCGGCGTGGGAGAAGATCACGGACAAGATTGGCCGGGCCAAGCAGATCAAGCTCTACCGTGCGTCATTGGGCTTGTCCTAAACATCTGCTATTCTAATTCCAATGTTCGACTGGCGATGGTCTTGACCTGCCGGTCGGACATTGGAACACCCCAACCCGTCATACACCCTCAACCAACACCCGTCGGCACTTGATGGAGCTTTCGTCAACGACTGTCGGCATGGACCTCATTCCAGCCCAGCGCAAAATCATGGGGCGTGGGATGATACTCCTCGCCACCCTCGTGTTTCTCGCCCTCTTTCTCATTCAGGCCCTGCACAAATCAGAGGGGCTTGCCATCGGCTTTGAAACTTGGCGTCCGGTGCTGTACGCCTACCTTGCATGGTCCGTTGCGCTCTGCTGGGGATTGGTGCTGGTCAAAGGTGAGCGTGGCAAACGCGCTCTGTTTGTCCTACCAGCCTTTTTGTTTACCATTGCAGTCGTGATCTTTCCCCTGATCTTTGGAATTTACATTGCCCTGCACGACTGGAACCTCAGTGCGTTTGAGGGCAGGCAGTTCAGTGGCCTAGACAACTTCCGGGATTTGTTGGTCGATCCCTACTACTGGAACGCCCTGCTGAACATGGTTTATTATCTTGCGGCGGTGCTGGTGGAGTACGCGATTGCCTTTGGACTGGCACTGCTGCTGAACGCCCAAATTGTAGCTAGGAAATTCTTCCGAGTGGTGTTTTTAATGCCGCTGATGCTGAGTCCGGTCGCGGTGAGTTGGATGATCGGCAAGTCCATGCTGGAGTACCGCTTTGGGCCGATTGCCCGACTGGCGCGCTACTTGGGGTGGGACACTCCGGCGTTCTTTTCCTCGCCGGAAATTGCACGATTGAGCATGATGATGATGGACGCCTGGACGTTCATCCCGTTGATGATGATCATGCTGCTGGCAGGGTTGCAGGCCCTTCCCAAGGAAGTCACAGAGGCGGCGCGAGTGGATGGTGCCAATGCTTGGCAAAACTTCTGGCACATCATTTTCCCGCTCATGCTCCCCGTCAGTGTGACGGCAACAGTGATCCGGATGATCTTTAAGCTGAAGCTCGCGGACATCGTCATCAACGTCACTGCCGGGGGGCCAGGCGGAGCGACTGACACCGTGACCAGTTTCATCTTCCGGGAGTACCGTGACCGCTCAAACGTCGGCTACGGAACTATGTTGGCAGTGGTTTACCTGATCATGATTGTCATCTTCATGACCGTCTTGCTGGAAAGCCTTAACCGAATGATGAAAAAAGTGACCTGAACGATGCCGCAATCACCGGAGCGTTTAGAGCTATGAAAACTGTAGCTAGGAGGGCATTGTTGTGAGCGAAGGTTCTCGGGGGGTCAACCTCGTTGTCTATCGAATTCTGATTTATGGAGCCTTAATTATTTGGGCTGTATGGAGCCTTTTTCCTATCTACTGGTCCGTGACCACCACTTTCAAGGCCGCTCCCAATGTCATGAAGGGACATCTGATCCCATGGGTGGATTTTGCCCCCCGCTCGATTGGCTTGCGGTCCCTCGGCCTGTCTCCAGAAACGATTTTTCAGGACTCCACCGTTCGGGACGAGTTCTTGAAGCGTTTTTTCAACAGTGTGGTCACATCCCTGAGCGCTTCGGTGTTGGCGGTG
This sequence comes from uncultured Pseudomonadota bacterium, assembly GCA_964597275.1. Classification (GTDB taxonomy): domain Bacteria; phylum SAR324; class SAR324; order SAR324; family NAC60-12; genus UBA8110. The sequence continues at coordinate 18,711 of CAZQXS010000020.1, forward strand.
GCCTTGGGGTCGCTGGCCGCGTATGGACTCAGCCGCTTCCAGTACAGAGTCTGGGTTTTCAAGAACAAGGACATCTCTTTTTTCTTTCTCTCCCAAATGATCCTGCCGCCTGTGGTGCTGGCCTTGCCGTTTTTGGTGCTTTACCGGGAATTGGCCCTGCTGGATTCCACGATTGGACTGGTTTTGCTCTACGCGCTCACGGTGCTTCCCATCGTTATCTGGATCATGCGCGACCAGTTCAGCACAATCCCGATTGAACTGGAGGAAGCCGGGCTGGTGGACGGCCTTGGCGTGTGGGGAGTTTTTTTGCGAATTGTGCTGCCCTTAGCATTTCCAGGGATGGTAGCGGCTTTTATCCTCTGCCTCGTGCTGTGCTGGAATGAGTATTTTTTCGCTGCGCTGCTCACGAGTACCGATGCCAAGACGCTCCCGGTCATGGTCGCCAGCCAAACAGGCTCGCAGGGAATCAACTGGTGGTCAATGGCCGCACTTTCGACCGCTGCGATTGCCCCGCTCGTGGTGGTGAGTGTCTTTTTGGAAAGCTACATCGTCAAGGGACTTTCCACAGGCGCGGTCAAGTGACTGCTCAGGTAGCCAACTAGCCTGCATTTATGGCCCCGACAAGCCTCCGGGAATGGCAGGAGCGGGGCACCCTGCAACTCACGCCAAGCTCGGACACGGCATGGCTCGATGCCGAACTCCTGCTGGCGTTTGTGATGGGGTGCGAACGCACGGAGTTGCTGCTGCACGAGTCCGAGGTTCTGGCTCCTTCCCAAGCCGATCAATTCAAAAAACTGATCGCGCAACGCGCTGAGGGCTGTCCGGTCGCCTACCTCATCGGTACACAGGAATTCTGGTCACTGACCCTCCATGTGGCACCGGGGGTGCTGATTCCCCGCCCGGAAACCGAGGGCGTGGTGGAAGCCGTGCTGGACGTGATCCGGCACCCCGGATTCCGCCAACCCAATGTGCCGCTTTGCATTGCGGAACTCGGCACGGGGTCTGCGGCGATTCCCCTCGCCCTCTGTTCGGAAGCCACCGATCTCCGGATCGTCACGGTGGAAAAATCAGCCGCCGCCCTCGCAATCGCCCAAGAAAATCTCACTCGGCACGAAGCCTTGCTGGAGCCGCGCAAGAACTCGATCACGCTACTTCAGGGCGATGGGCTGGAAGTGTTGGGAGCCGAGGGTGAGTGGGATTTGCTGGTGAGCAACCCGCCCTACGTTGCCGAGGGCGGTGCTGCGCTTGCTCCCGGTGTGCGACGCTTTGAACCGGAACTCGCGCTGTTCGCTGGTGCGGACGGTTTGGACTGCATCCGCTTGTTGCTGAAAGACTCCGTGCGGTTGCTGCGGATGGACGGACGGCTGCTTTGCGAAATCGGAGCAAATCAGGGGGCGGCGGTGCAGACGTTGGCTGCAGAAATCCCGGAATTGGAATTGGAGGCGTTGCACCGCGATTTGCAGGGGCATGAGCGCGTCTTGCAAGTCCGACGGATCGCGGGAATGGCCCGCTCCTACGGTTCCGCAGGAACTTTGCCGGGGTTACAAATCTAAGAAACGCGCCCGCTGTTGTTCGTCTGGAATCAAGCAAGCGTCTTGTGTGCCGAACCAGCGGTAGCGGTGACGCGCCACGAGATCGTAGCCCCAATCCCGCAAGAAGCGTGGAATCCAGCGCAGGCTCTCCATTCCCCGCCACGGAAGCCGCAGCAGGGCCGCAACTCGCCACGCCGCCTCGCTTTTGGCGTGAACGCCATCCGTTTGAACCAGCACCATCGAGTCGAGTTGTGCGGAAACCCCATGCTGCCGAAGCAGGCGTTGCCCCAAGTCGCTCTGGAGGGACGCAAATTTCAGATGGGAGGTGGATTCGTTTTGGAGGATAAACTGAACCGTGCTGTTGCAGAGGACGCAGGTCCCATCAAACAGCAGGATCGGGAGTTCTAGGCTGTGGTTGCTTCGATCTGAAGACAACGAAGACATGGGCTACCTAACGGATCAAACTCATTCCTAAAGCCGTTCGCTGATCCAGCGTTGGGCGTCGTGCAGCGAGTGGATGCGATGAATCCCCGCCGGGTAGGTCTGGGTTGCCGTGTAGCGGTTGGGGCAGACCAGACAGGCGGCTCCGGCGGCCAGCGCGGCGGCGGCTCCGGTTGCGGAATCCTCAATCGCCACTCCGGCTTCGGGCTGAAGGCCAAACTGCTGGAGCGCGGCAGAATAGCCTTCCGGGTCTGGTTTGCCGCGTTGCACATCATCGTCTGCAACGATCCGTTCGATCCACTCGCCCCAGCCCGTGCGCTCCAAGGCGGTTTCCACCAGCATCCGCGAACTCCCGGTCACAATGGCCACCCGCAAACCCACCTCCCGACTCCAGCGCAGCAGTTCCGCAACTCCGGGGTTTTCCGGAAGCGGTCGTGACTGAAACCACTCGTTGACCTGCGCGTCCACCGCGTCTTCCAGCCATTTTGCCTCGAAGTCCGTGCCGAAGTGCCGATTGACGATTCCAGCGCAGTGGGCGGTGGCATGTCCCACGATCAGGCTCATGTACTGCGCTTCCGTGAGCTGAATCTGATGCTCCCGCAGCACCTCGTTCCATGCCTGATGGTGCCACGGCTCGGAATCCAGCAAGGTGCCGTCAAAGTCGAGCAGGAGCCCTTGAATCGCCATTG
>CAZQXS010000020.1:21472-40077 GCA_964597275.1 uncultured Pseudomonadota bacterium
TCAATGATGAAAAAGCCGGAGACCGGAAAAGGCCATGACCATGCCGTGTTCGTTGGCGGCGGCGATCACGGCCTCGTCCCGCGCACTGCCGCCGGGCTGCACGACGAATTCCACCCCGCGTCGGGCGGCGTGGTCAAGGTTGTCCCGAAAGGGAAAAAAAGCGTCGGAAGCGAGCGACACGCCATCGAGCTTTCCCAGCCACTCGCGGCGCGATGCTGTGGAAATCGGCTCCGGGGTTTCGGTGAAGAGCACGCGCCACGCCTCGAACTCCGGTGGAGTCATGTCGCCTTCGAGGAACGCGATGCGGGCGTTGGTGCGGTCCACCGCCTTGACCTCTGGACGGAAGGGCAAGTCCCGGACCTGCGGATGTTGCCGCAGCCACCAGGTGTCCGCCTTGCGCCCGGCGAGCTTCGTGCAGTCAATCCGGCTCTGCTGTCCTGCACCAATGCCGATCATCTGGCCGTCCTTCGCGTAGCCCACCGAATTCGACTGCGTGTACTTGAGCGCGATTGCCGCCAGCACCAAGTCTCGTGCCGCCTGCGGGGGCAGGTCCGTCTTTGTCGTGACGCGCTGGTTCAGCAGGGTTTCGGCGTTGAGTGGCTGCGATGAGCGTTTTTGCCGGAAAACCACGCCCTGCACCTCCCGGAATTCCTCCTCCAGTGGCGTGTGGGCCGGGTCGGCTTCGAGCAGGACGTAGCGGCCTTGTTTTTTTGCACCCAAAAGTTCCGCCGCGCCTTCCTCAAATCCGGGGGCGATCAGACCGTCCGACACCAGCGGCTTGATGAACCGCGCAATCGCCAAATCCACGGGGCGGCTGAGCGCGATGAAATCCCCGAAGGAGGAAAGCGGATCGGCCCCACGCGCCCGGACATAAGCTGCGGCGAGATCAGTGAGTTCGGTTTCGCCCACCTCGTAAGTCGCCCGTAGCGATTGCTCCAGTGGAACCCCAAGGGCGGCTCCGGCGGGGCTGACGTGCTTGAAGGAGGTTGCGGCAGGGAGATCAAGCGCGGCATCCAGTTCCCGGACCAGCGCCCAGGCGTTGAGCGCGTCCAGCAGGTTGATGTAGCCCGGCTGGCCGTTGACGATGCGGAAGGGCAGGGCTTGCCCCTCCAAGCTGAGGATCGCGGCAGGCTGCTGGTCTGGATTGCAGCCGTACTTGAGATCGAACTGCGGAAGGTAGGTGCGGACGATGGTCATGCGTTTAGCATAACAGGGCGAATCCCAGAGCCAAGACGCTTCCGCCGTTCCGCCTGTTTTTCCGAGTTGTGGTCCGAAGATTCCGGGCCTCAATCCCACTTGGGGATTTGGTTGGAAACGGCGGATTTGGGCTGGGTGGGGGTTGTCTTCGCGGAACGCTTGGTGGTTTTCGGCGTGGGCTTGGCCGGGGCTTTGGGCTGCGTCATCGCCTTTTGCGCTTCCGACTTGGAGGCTTCCAACCGCTGGCGGGCCTTGCGGATGCTCAGGAGGTTTTGGTACTGGTTGTAGTACTTGTCCGCCAAATCTGTTCGTGAGAGTTTATGATACGACAGCGCCATGTTATAGTAAGTGTCGGCGTGATCGGGACGCAGTTCCTCCACGGTCGCAAAGGCATCAACTGCCTCTTGGTAGTTGCCGATGTGGTAGTAGGCCAGTCCAAGATTGTAGTGGAATTCCGGGGCTTCGTCGTTGAGGCTGATGGCCCGCAGGTAATTCCAGACCGATGTGGAGTAGTCCCGGCGCTTGAGCGCAAGGTTGCCTTCCTGAAAATACTGGAGCGCCGAGCGCGGCTCCGGTTCGGGCGTGGAACTGCATCCGAAGACGAGCAGGAGTGCGAGGGCCACGAGCAGGATTGGCCACAAACCCCACCGCTTCTTTTGCGGATTCGCCACTTTTGCTTGCCGCTTGCATAGCGGAGTCATGCGAGAACTGCCTGAAAAAGGTTGATGCTTTCAAAACCAGTGCGAGTCATGCATTTTCCGTACTCACGTCTCTTCACTCACGCCACAGCCGGACTGCTGCTGGCCTTTGCCCTTGGATTGCTGGGCGACCTGTCCTTGTGGACCTCCGTTTCCCACGCCCAGTCCATTGCGGAACTGGACGAAAAAGCCCGTCGGCTGGAGCGCGAGCGCAAGAAGTTCGCCAAGGAGTTGGAAACCCTGCTCACCGCCGCAAAGGATTCCGGATTCAGCGAGGAGGAGTTGAAGGCGATCACGATTGACCGCAAGGGCAAAACCATCGTGGTCTGGGAGTTTCTGGCGCAGGAGCGCATCCGGGAAAAGCTGCGGGAGGGCCGCAAATTCAAGCCCAGAGACCGCTACCTCACGGTGCTGGACGTCACCAACGAACTCCAGTCGCGGGAACGGTTGCAGCTGGACGACCTTCAGGATCGCACCGTCTTCACCGGATCGGAAGAGCAGTGAGTCGGCAGATCGCCGTCGGAGGACCACAGCGGGGTTGCGGCAAAACGCTTCTGCTGCTGGGCTTGCTCCGGTTGCTGAAAAAATGCGGCCACCCCGCAGGCGCGTGGAAACCGGTGGACACAGGCTGGATGCAGTACAACGCCGAGGATGTGCCCAGCGATGCGGAACGATTTCAGGCTGCGGCCCAGCTTCCGGAACACATCAGCCTGCTCAACCCCTACCTGTTCAACAGCACCCTGCCGCCCCAGCTTGCGGCCCAGCGGGACGGGGTCCGGATTGCGGAAAAAACGCTCCGCGAACGCCACCTCTTGTTGAGCAAGCGCTATGCGGTGTTGCTCAGCGAACTGCCTCCGGGAACCAACACGCCCCTTGCCGAAGACCTGACCGTGCAAACCCTGTTGGACCACTGGAACCCGACCGTCTGCTGGGTCACGGATTTTTCGGAGCCGTCCATCGAACAAACCCTGCTGGCGATTCCGCACCTGCAAGCCTCCGGGCACGAGGTCTGCCTCTGGCTCAACAACCGCGAGGACGAACGGGACGGCGACTTGATTCAGTTTCAGTGGCTGCGGCTGGAAGAAGCCTTGGGTTTGCGGACGTGGGCACTGTTGCCTCACCTGCTCAGCGGATTGGAGGACGTGGACGCGATTGCCCAAATGCTGGAATCCCAGTTGGAACCGGAACAAATGCAGGAGATTGAAGCATGGCCGGCGATCTGAAACTCATCGGGGTGGCGGGTGGTTCCGGCTCCGGGAAAACGCTTTTCAGTAATCTGCTGATGCAGCGGCTTCCCAAGGCGACCCTCCTGCCGCTCGATCAGTACTACCTCGACAAGCCGGACGGCGTTACCAGCGACAAGCACGACTACGACGTGCCCACCGCCTTCGATTTCCGGCTCTACCGCCAGCACCTCGACGACTTGCGACAGGGCAAGCCCGTGCGGATGCCGCAGTTCGACTGGAGAGTTGGGAAGCGCAAGCGCGAAACCGTGCGGGTTGCACCCGGAAACTACCTGATCTTGGAAGGGCTGTACGTGCTCATGCACGCCAGTTTGCGCGGCTTGCTGAGTTATTCGTTTTTTCTGGAAAGCCCCCCGGATGTGGCGGTGGCACGGCGTTGTCTGCGCGATGTCCGGGAGCAGGGCGTGACGGCAGAATACAGCCTCAATCAGTACCTGACCTTTGTGCGACCCGCCTACCTTGGCTTCGTCCAGCCCACCAAGCAGTTTGCCAACCTCGTGATCGAGAACGGCCCCAACAGCCGACTGGATCATTTTGTCGCCCGTTTTCTCCAGCAACACCCGCTCTGAATCATGGACATCGCCATCCGCTATTTCTGGATTTTCATCCTCACCAGCAGCGTCCTGCTGGCGTTCTCCTACTGGGCCGTAGAGCAGTTCCCCACCACGCAACCCGCGCACAACTTGTCCAAAAAAGACACGGAGGCGATTGCCGTCAACCTGCCCTCCAAAAACCGCTACGAGCGTTGCGTGGAACTACGTTCGGGAGACACCTTGGCTTACGGATTCCTCGCCTCCGCTCCGGTGCGCTTCAACCTGCACTACCACGACCGCGAGGACCACTTCCCGGTTCCGGAGCAGGAGTTGGAGCAGTTCGAGCGCGAGTACACCGCCGAGCAAACCCAAGTCTATTGCCTGCAATGGGGCAATGCCGGAGACCGTCCGGTGCGGCTGGAGTATCAGTTTGAGGTGCAGCCCAAGTAGGGCATCAAGTGCTGCTGGCCTTCCGAACCGCCAGCGCGACCACCGAAGCCGCCACGGCGACCACGGCAAAGCCGAGCAGCACCAAAAATCCACTCGCCGCGTCCTCGTAGCCGCCCACGGCTGCGACAATCGAGCCGCCCAGCACTCCGAAGCCCAACTGCATCGCTCCAGCGATTCCAGACGCACTGCCCCCCAGCCGCCCAGCAATGGCGATCGCACCCATCGTGCCGTTCGGAATCACCATCCCGGCAGATAGACCAAAGAACACACAGGGCAGGGCCAGCATGACGGGAGTGCGCTCCGGATACTGGGAAACGCCAAACAGCGTGCAGGCAACCAGCAGGCAGAGGATGCTCCCGATCAGCATCATGACCTCGACCCCAAGTTTTGGAGTGAACCTTTTGGTGCAGAGGTTTCCGATCATGTACCCCAAAGGTGTGAGCGCGAACCAGAGTCCGGTTGCTCCCGTGCCCACTCCCAGCCGCGCATACTCATAGGGCAGGAAGCCGAGGAAGCTGAAGAAGATGCCGGTGCTGCACGACGACGCGAGTGCAAACATCAGGAAGGCGGGGTTGGCAATCAGGGTTGCGTACTCACGAGACAGTTTTCTGACCTCAAACCGTTCCAGCGGGTTGAGGTTGGTTTCCGGGAGGTGCCACTCGGTCAAAACAAGGGAGGCGGCTCCGATCACGGCGATGATGAGCATCGCCCCACGCCATCCGAGAACTTCACTGATCAGTCCGCCGGAGACGAAGCTGAAGATCGGCACAATCGCCATGACCGCCGTGACCGAGCCAAAAGCGGCGGCGGCTTCTGAGCGTTCGTAGGCGTCGTTGATGATCGCCCGCACAATGGAGGGAGACGCCGCCCCGCCAATGCCCTGAAGCACCCTTGCGACGATCAGCCACTCCACGCTCATGGCCAAGACCGCCGCCACGCCTCCCACCGCATAAAGCGCCAGTCCAAGGACCAGCGGAACCTTGCGCCCGTAGCGGTCGGAGAGGGGGCCGTACACCAGTTGCGAGAGCGCAACGGCCCCAAAGTACCCGGAGAGCAGCAGTTGCGTGAGGGCGTTATCCGCCTGAAAATCGGTGGCGATGGCTTGCAGGGCGGGGGAGATGATGGTGATGGCCACAGTCCCACACCCCATCACGAGAACCAGCAGCCAGAGCGGAGGTTTGCGTGCGAGGGGACGGGGGTCGGAGGTTGTTTGCAAATTCAGAGTCCATGAACTGATTGAACCGTTGGGGTGGCCACAGGCTATCAAAGCATTATTCCTGACGATTGCGCTTCCCGCAACCCTTGCCTTGATTGTGCGGCGGATTTTGGGTCGAATGCACAAGGCCCGTTTTGCAGGGAGCGCCCCTCCGGAACGGGACTCCGGCGAAAGTGGTGGAATTGGTAGACACGCCAGATTTAGGATCTGGTGCCACACGGCGTGGGGGTTCGAGTCCCCCCTTTCGCACCAGCTCCAGCAAATCATTCCAAAACAAACAAACATTATGACCGCAAGCATCACAGGATGGGCGCACACGCGCTTTGGCCGACTGGAAGACGAGGATTCGGAATCGCTGATCGTCCGGGTGGTCCGCGAGGCCATCGCCGACGCCGGGCTGGAGGCCAAGGACATTGACGCGATTTACTTGGGCACCTTCAATGCCGGAATGTCGCCGCAGGAATTTCCCGGTGCCTTGGCCTTGCAGGCGGACGATGCCCTGCGCTTCAAGCCCGTGACGCGAGTGGAAAACGCCTGCGCGACCGGATCGGCGGCAATTTACCAAGGACTGCACGCGATCAAATCCGGGAGTGCCCACAACGTCCTCTGCGTGGGTGTGGAGAAGATGACCGCCTGCGACACAGCAACGGTGGGCAAGTCGCTGGTGCGAGCGTCCTATGTTGCCGAAGAAGCGAGTGAGGGCATGACCTTTCCGGGAATTTTCGGCAAGATCGCACAGGGGTACTTTGAACGCTACGGCGACCAGAGTGACGCACTGGCAGCCATCGCGGCCAAGAACCACAAGAACGGCTCGGTCAATCCGCTTGCCCACTTCCAAAAGGACTTGGGCTACGACTTCTGCCGCAACGAGTCCGAAAAAAACCCGTATGTCGCCCGGCCCTTGAAGCGCACGGACTGTTCGATGATCTCCGACGGCGCGGCGGCGCTGGTGCTTTCGTCTGCGGACGTTGCCCAAGGCGCGAAAAAAGCGGTGGCGTTCCGGACGGCCACGCAGGTCAACGACTTCCTGCCCATGTCCCGGCGTGACATCGTCAGTTTCGAGGGGCCGAAAGTCGCGTGGGCACGGGCCTTGGAAGACGCAAAACTTTCGCTGGACGACCTTTCGTTTGTGGAGACCCACGACTGCTTCACCATCGCGGAATTGATCGAGTACGAGGCGATGGGCCTGACCGAGGCCGGAGACGGCGCGCGGGCGGTGCAGGAGGGCTGGACCCAAAAGGACGGCAAACTTCCAGTCAACCCCTCCGGAGGACTCAAGGCCAAGGGGCATCCGGTGGGCGCGACGGGCGTGTCCATGCACGTCATGGCGGCCATGCAGCTCACCGGAACAGCAGGCGGCTGTCAGGTGAACGGTGCCAAGCTGGGCAGTGTCTTCAACATGGGCGGTGCGGCGGTCGCCAACTACGTTTCCGTTTTGGAATCTGTCCGCTAGGCTGGCTTCGGTTTTTTTCAACCGAAAAACGCGCTAGTGTTACCGTTCGTGCTGAGCTTGTCGAAGCATGAACGGGGTTCGCCCTTCGACAGGCTCAGGACGAACGTAGATTTTTCTCAGTTTTTTCCATGAAACCTTTCTTGAGTTCTATGAGCGAATGATCAGTTCCATGAACATTGGGCGGTTGCTCTCCGACACCGCCCGCCTCGACCCTGACAGCATCGGCTTGGTTCACGGCGAGCAGTCGTGGACGTGGGCCGAGTTGGACACCCGCGCCAACGCCTTCCGGGACGCCCTGCACGGCCTTGGCGTGGAAAAGGGCGACCGCGTGCTGGTGCAGTCCCGCAACAGCCGCGAGATGGTCGAGAGCCTCTGGGCCATCTTCAAGGCGGGCTGCGTGTGGGTGCCCGCCAACTTTCGACTCACGCCTCCGGAAATCGCCTACCTCGCCAAAAACTCCGGGGCGCGGGCCTTCCTGTTTGAACACGAATTCTGCGAACACGCCGAGGCCGCTCAATCCGCAAGTGAAGCATTGGCCCACCTCATCGTCGCCGGAGGAACGCACGACGAGGCCGTCACTTACAACGAATTGGTGGCCGCGCACAAAGGCGCGGAGCGGTCGGAAGTTCCGGTCGCCTACGAGGATCCCTGCTGGCTGTTCTACACCTCCGGGACGACCGGACGGCCCAAGGGCGCGACGCTGACGCATGGGCAGTTGTCCTTTGTCGTCAACAATTTTTCCGCCGATTTGATGCCCGGACTCAACAAGGACGACGCTTCGCTGGTGGTCGCCCCGCTCAGTCACGGTGCCGGCTGCCACCACCTGCCGCAAGTGGCGCGGCGGGCCAAGACGGTGCTGCTGTCCGGACAAGGCTTGGAGGCCGAAGAAGTCTGGCAGCTCGTCGAAAAACACTGCATTTCCAACATGTTCACGGTGCCGACGATCCTCAAGATCATGGTCGAGCATCCGGCGGTGGACCAGTACGACCACTCCTCGCTGCGCCATGTCATCCACGCCGGGGCGCCGATGTACTTGGAGGATCAGAAAACCGCACTGAACAAGCTCGGCCCGGTGGTGATCGAATACTACGGCTTGGGCGAGGTGACGGGCAACATCACGGTGCTGACGCCGGAGCATTACATTGTGGACGAGAACGATCCCAACGTGCGTCCGGGCACTTGTGGTTTGCCGCGCATGGGCATGGAAATCGGCATCCGTAGTCCCGACGGGGAATTTCTGCCGACGGGCGAACAGGGAGAAATCTGCGTGAAGGGGCCAGCAGTGATGGCCGGGTACTGGCAAAACGACGCGGCAAACGCGGAGGTCTTCAAGGACGGCTGGTTCCTGACCGGAGACTTGGGGCGCGTGGACAAGGCCGGGTTTGTGTACATCACCGGACGCGCCAAGGACATGTACATTTCGGGCGGGGCCAATGTCTATCCGCGTGAAATCGAGGAGGTGCTGCTCACGCATCCCGGCGTGTCCGAAGTCGCGGTCTTGGGCGTTTCCGATCCCAAGTGGGGGGAGTCCGGGGTCGCGGTGATCGTGCCCGCCGAAGTCGGGGCGAGCGCGGAAGAGCTTTCCGGTTTCCTGCAAAATCGGCTGGCCCGCTACAAGCAGCCGCAGGCTTATTTTTTCTGGGACGAGCTTCCCAAATCCGGTTACGGCAAGGTGCCCAAACACCTGATCCGCACCCAGTTGTACGAGCGCGGCGACCTGCTCAAGGAAACGGGGGCATGAGCGAGTCCGGACCAAAAGGACGCTGCTGGAGCAGCCTGTTTTGGATGGCTGGAGGGGTGACGCTTGGCTTGGCCGCTTGCGCATCGGCACCGCAATCCCCCTCCTCCCTGCACTACCCCACCGACGTCGCCCAACACGTCCGGGAGGTCTGCACCTTGGTTTATCAAGAACCCTATTGGGAATACGTTTCCCCCTCCCGCAAACGCAAACTGCGGCGCTTTCAGGTGGAATCTTGGGGCATTGTCGCGGTGTTTGCGGATGAGCGTTCCTATCAGGTTCCCCTGCAAACCCGCCTGCCCGTTGGCGAAACCTACTCGTGCAACTTCGGCCCCGGCGTGACTCCCTGCGCGTCCAAATCGGATTGGGATGCGCGTTGCGAGTTTGATCCGGAGCGCCGCCCCGACCGCTTTGGAAGCTGAACGTGGACAAGCTTTCCAAGCGGGCGCAGCGGTTCTATCACCGCAACCCTGCCGCCTACCGCGAACTTCAGGAAATCAAGGAGCGAGGCACCCTGCCGTGTCCCAAGTGTCGGGCGGAGGTGGCACTGGATTCCCGGAACTGTCCGGAGTGCGGAGCGGAGTTGCGACTGCCGTGGTGGCGCAGGAAGACGGTCTGGATTCTGGCGATTGTGGGGTTGCTGGGAATCGTGGGCGGGCTGGGCGCGTGGTGGTGGTCGCAACGGATTCCGGACTGCGGAGAGGCGGCAAGCACCGAACTGCTGCGCACCGCCTTTGACGATTCCGCCTACGCGCTGGACCGCAAGCTCGCCCTCATCCGTGTGTTGGCCAGCGGAGCACATCCCGGCGAGCAAAGCTCGAACTCCCGCAAGTGCTACGGCATTTTGCTCCTGAGCGACAAACGTGAGTTGGAGGTGGACTACCTGCTGGACCGGGATGTTGCCGGGTTCTGGCAGGTGAGGTTTGAGTTGAGGAAATGACGGGCGGAGTCAGGGGGAGGCCACCATGCTGCGGTAGTGGTGCAGCAGTTCCGGGTACTGCATCAACTGCTCGACCAGCGAGGCTTCCATGTGCAGGCCCCAAATGCCTTGGTTGACCATCTGCCGGACGACTTTGCGGGCTTCGATTTCAATCTGCGCGGACATTCATGCTCCGTGAAACGTGGGTTGCTTTGAAAAAGTTCGGGGGCGTTCCCCGCAGAAACTCAGAGCAAGGGATGTTCCACTGCTCCCCGTGCGGGCGGAAATTTTTCAGGAGGCGTTCCAGCGTCGGAAGTCGGCTCCGGTGGGTTCTTGGAAAACCCGCAGGTCGAACTCCGGGATGATTGCCAGCAGGTGGTCGAAGAGGTCGGCCATGATGCCTTCGTACACGGCCCACGCCGTGTCGTTGCTGAAGGCGTAAATCTCGATCGGTACGCCCTGTTCCCCAGAGGGCAGTTGTCGCACCATCAGCGTCATGTCCTGGTGAATCTTGGAGTGGTGGCGCAGGTAGCCCTCGACGTAGGCGCGGAAGGTGCCGAGATTGGTGAGGCGGCGGCGGTTGGCCGGGATTCCGGAATCCGGATTGGCGGCGTTGAAGTCCTCGACCTCCTGATTCTTGCGGACGATGTAGTCTGCGATGAAGCGGATTTTGGCAAAGCGACCCAGCATCTCCTCGTCACAGAAGCGCACGCTGTGGACGTCAATGCGCACGGCGCGCTTGATGCGGCGGCCTCCGGATTCGCTCATGCCCCGCCAGTTTCGGAAGGCCTCGCTGATGAGGGCATAGGTCGGGATCGTGGTCACGGTCATGTCCCAGTTCTGCACCTTCACCGTGTTCAGCCCCACCTCCAGCACATCCCCATCCGCGCCGTACTGCCCCATCTCGATCCAGTCGCCGGGCGCGATCATGCGGTTGGCAATCAGTTGGATGCCCGCAACGAAACCCAGCACCGTGTCCTTGAACACGAGCAGCAGCACCGCCGTGAGGGCACCAAGGCCGCTGAGCAGGTAGAGCGGGGTTTTGTCGAGCGCGATGGCGATGACGAACACGCCCGCAATGAAATAGAGCAGCAGCTTGAAGACCTGCACGAAGCTCTGTGCCGGAATGCGCCGGGCAAGCGGCAGGCTGCGGTACACGTCATGGAGCATGTCCACGACCGCATCCAGCGCAAAGGCGAGCAGTAGCACCATCACGATCTGGAGCAACCCGCGCAAGACGGCAAAGGGCAGGGATTCGGCAGGCAGGGCGAGCGGGAGCGCGATGAACAGCACGGCAAAAGGCGCCAGACGCGCCGCCTTGCGGAAGACACCGTGTTGCAAGAGCAGGTCGTCTCGCTGATTGCGGGTGCGCTTGATCAGTCCTCGGATCGCCCGCACCACCCCGCGCTGCGCCACAAGGTGCGTGACCCACGCCACCAACACCAGCACCAGCAACGCCAAACCCTGCGCCACCGCCAGCACCAGTGCCTCGGGCAACTCCTGCACACGCAGCAGGTTTTGAAACCAATAGGTGATCGGGCCTTGGGTCATGGTTGGGTTGTGAGTTTTTCTAGTGAGAACAGCATTGCACCTTCTGCCGGAGTGGTCAATGCTTCCGTCTCAACCTTGATAAAAGTGTTCGGCCCATTTCCTCGCTTGTCATTCCCACGCAGGCGGAAATCCAGACACACGGCCGTTTGCTCTGGATTCCGGGTCTTCGCTTCGCTACGCCCGGAATGACGCTGCTGAACCCTTGTGCAGAAAAGGCTCAACAGCTATGCCTGATTCCCTGCCAGAAAATCCTGCGCCATTGCCACGGAACGCCCTGCCATCGCGGGTCCGGCCTCGCGGGCGGTGTCGCTGTCCGCACGGGTGGAAATCCAGCCCAGCACGGCAAACGCCCGCAGCAGCGTGAAGAGCGGCAGTGCCGCCACGTCCGCCGCCGTCAAGCTCCGGTTACGCCGATAGCCTTCGACCAGCGCGGCTTTCAAGTCGCCGACATCCGGCTCGATGCGGTTTTGAAACAGCGCGATGGCCACATCATACAAATGCCACCCAAACCCGGAATCGTCAAAGTCAATGACCTGAACCGTGTTTCCAGAGAGCAAGAGGTTTTCGCGCACGAAGTCGGCGTGGATGAGTCCGTAGTTGCGGGTGCTGCGTTCGTAGGTGGCCAAGGCATCGCGGGCCTCGGCCAACGCCTCGTTGATGACCTCGGAATCCCTGCCGGACAGGTGGGGCGACTTCCAAAACCTCCCCCAAAGCGGAGCCTCCCCCAGCAAGCCCTCAAAATCCCAGGCGTGGCGTTCGAAGCCATCCGGAAGCGTCCAGCTTTGGGTGAGGGCGTGCATCCGAGCCAGTGTTTCGCCGATGCGTCGGAAGGTGTCTGTGCGCGTTCGCCCCGTCAGTGTCAGCGGGACTCGGCTTTGCCCCAGCGGAGTGCCGTCCAGCCACGAAAGCAAATCGAGTTGCCGGGGTTCCGGAAGTTGCTCGCTGGCGAGGTGGATGAAAAACCCGCCTTCCACGCTGGGCAAGGGTTGCGGGGTGGCAATGCCGTGTTCGTTGAGCAGGGCCATCCACGCGAGTTCCGAGCGCAACGCGGCATCGCTGTGATAACCCAGACGGTGAATGCGCAACACGGCGGGTTGCCCGTCGGCCCGCCTCACGCGGAACACCGCGTTTTCCCGGAACTTCAGCAATTGTGGCGTTTGCGGCGGCAAGCCCCACTGCGGAAGTGCCTGCGCCGCCAATTCCGTCAGAGCTTGGTGGTGAGGAGCCATCGCTCAACCCTCGCGCGCAACCGCAAAGCTCCTCAGCACTGTGGCAAGATGGTCCATCAGGAAATCCGCATTTTCTTGAGAGAAGGGCAGGGGCGGGCGGATTTTCAGGACGTTTCCGTGGATTCCGGTTTTGCCCATCAGCACTCCGTGGCGGCGCATTCCGTTGATGATTTTCTCGGCGGTGGCCGCATCCGGAGTTTTCGATTCGGGATCGGAAACCACTTCGGCTCCAAAGAAAAACCCCTGCCCGCGCACGTCGCCCAGCACAGGAAACTCCTGTGCCACATCTGCCAGCAGTGCCTTGGCATAGCGGCCCACCTTCCGGGCGTTCTCGACAAGGTTTTCCTCCTCCAACACGTCTAGCATTGCAAGTGCGGCGGCGGCGGAAACGGGATTGCCGCCGAAGGTGTTGAAGTAGCGGAACGCACTGCGAAACGCCTCCATGATTTCTGGAGTCGTCACCACCCCGCCCACGGGATGCCCATTTGCCATCGGCTTGCCAAGCGTCAGCATGTCCGGGACGAAACCCGCCCCCTGATGCCCCCAAAAGCAGCCGCCCAAGCGGCCAAAGCCCGGTTGCACCTCGTCGGCAATCACGATTCCCCCGGCTTGACGCACCAAGGCGATGGCCCGATCCAGAAAACCGGGTGGCAGGTCCGGAAAGCCTTCGTTGGCAAAATAGGGGCAAATGATGAGCGCCGAACAGCCGTGCCCGGACTCGTCCAGCGAAGCAATCGCCTCGGCAACCGCGTCCGTGAAGGCATCGGCAAATTCAGACAGCAGTTCGCCCGTTGCGGAATCACGTGGAGCGCGGTAGCTGTCCGGGGCAGGTACATGCCGAACATGCCCTCCAAACCCACCGATGGGCGGCATCTTAGTGCTGAGTTGGGAGACGGCGGCGGTGTTGCCGTGGTAGGTGTGATCGGTGGCGATCACACCGGTCTTGCCGCTGACCGCCTGAGCCATGCGCAACGCCACGTCGTTCGCCTCCGATCCCGTGCAGGTGAGAACCGCCGTGGACAGGCTGGGGTCCATGCTGGCGGTCAGCCGCTCGATGTAGTCGAGGATTCCTTTGTGCAGGTAGCGTGTGTGGGTGTTGAGGGTCGCCGCCTGACGGGCGATGGCCTCCACCACCTTGGGGTGGCCGTGCCCCACATGCGGGACGTTGTTGTAGCCGTCGAGGTAGCGATTGCCCTCCGCATCCCACAGCCATACGCCCTCGCCGCGCACGAGATGCACCGGATCGTCATAAAACAGCGGGGCGTTCGGCCCCAGCAGCCGCTGGCGACGCTCCAGCAGTGATGCACTCACAGTCTCTTTCCCTTTCGATTAGCAGTTATAGATTGGTCTAGAGCGTTTTCTGTAATTACGGAATCAATATCGTCATTCCGGGCGGAGCGGAGCGGAGGCCCGGAATCCAGAGCAAACGGCCGTGTGTCTGGATTCCCGCCTACGCGGGAATGACAAGTGAGTATCAATAAACCGAAAATGCTCTAGCTGACGGGTCAGTGTATCCCATCCTTTCCCAACCAAAAGAAAAAAATGGGCGGGATGGGCTGGACTTCCGGGCGGGTTCAGACCACTCTGTTTTGTTGAACTTACGATCACACGCCCTTTTCTGACAATGCTCGAAACCCTGCTCGCCGCCTGGCCGCTGCTCCTGCTGCTGTCGGGAATCTTCTTTCTGGCCGGAGCGATCAAGGGCACGCTGGGCATTGGACTGCCCACCGCCTCGGTCACGCTGATGACGATTTTTCTGGAGCCGAAACTGGCACTGGGGCTGGTCGTGCTGCCGATCATGATCGCCAACCTCCAGCAGTTTCTCTTTGCTCCGGGATGGAAGGCGGTGCTGTGGCGCTACTGGCGGATTGTGTTCAGCCTGCCCACTGCCCTGTTCATCACCACGCTGTTCACCACGCAACTGGATTCCGAGCAAATCCGGCTGGTGATCGGGCTGAGCATCTGCACCTTCTGTATCACGTCGTTCTCCATGCCCAACCTCAACATCCCGCAGCGGTGGGATCATTCCGCCCAGTTCCTTGCGGGAATCCTTTCGGGAATTCTGGGCGGGCTGACCTCGATCTGGTCGCCACCCATGCTGGCGTACCTGATCTCCAAGCGTGTGGAGAAGGAGGAATTCATCCTCGCCACTGGAATACTGCTTTTCACGGGTTGCCTGCCGCTGGCCTTGGGCTTCACGCTCAATGGGCTGCTCACCCCGGAAGTGGCCCTGCAATCGCTGCTGATGGTCTTTCCAGCAGTGTTTGGATTTTGGGTGGGTGCCAAAGGCCGGAGGTTCCTCTCCGGCCCGCGCTTCCGCAATGTCGTGCTGGCGGCGTTTTTCATCGCCGGGGTGCGCATGATCGCAGTCGCCGTGACCAGTTGACCGATCCCGGCAACGACGACGGGGTTTCCCCTTCCACAATTTCTGCTACGCTGTTTTTCAGGGTTTGGTGCCTTCCCGTGTTCAGAAAGGAGATATATTAATGTTAAACTCAATCCGCAGGGCCGCCGTTAAGCGTCTGGGCAGCAGGTTCTTCTACGGCTGGGTCATCCTCTGCGTGGCCATCTTGGGGATGTTCGGCACGGGGCCGGGGCAGTCGCACCTGATCGGGATTTTCTTCGATCCCATGTCCTTGGAGTTGGAACTGCCGCGCACCTCCATTGCCGCCGCCTACGGAAGTGCAACACTGGTGGCGGCCCTGCTGCTGCCGCAGGTGGGCAAGTTGATCGACCGCTTTGGCCCGGCGGGCCTGCTATGGCTGCTGGCCGCAGGCTTGGGGCTGGTGGCGATGCTCTTCAGCATGGTCTCCAACTGGGTGTTCCTTGCCGTCGGCTTTGGCTGCCTGCGCTTTTTGGGGCAGGGGGCGATGATGCTGACCTGCGCGAACATGGTTTCGCAGTGGTTCGACCGCAAGCGCGGTTTTGCGCTGGGGCTGATGTCCTTGGGCTTCCCCATTTCGATGGCGGTGCATCCGCCGCTTGCACAGTGGATGATCGAGCAGGTGGGCTGGCGGCAGTCGTGGATTTGGTTTGGGGCGATCACTTGGGTGTTGATCATCCCACCCACGCTGATGCTGCTCTACAGCAAGCCGGAGGAGGTCAACCTGCGCCCGGACGGAGCCTCCCCGGAGGACGATCAGGCCGAGGCTTCCGAAGTGACTGGACTGACGCTCTCGCAAGCCCTGCGTTCCCCCGCATTTTACATCATTTGCACGGGCTTGTTTTCCCTATCGGGCCTGGTGACCTCGCTGCATGTGGAGAACAAGGGCATCCTCAGCCAGCACGGGCTGGACCCTCAGACCGCCACGCTGATGTTCACGGTTTCCGGAATCATGGCGGCGCTCACCATGCCGATCATCGGGCGCATGCTCGACCGCTTCCCGACCCACCTGATGTTTTCCGGAGGACTGCTGGTGATGAGCGCCTCGCTCGTGTCCGTGACCTTTGTGAGCGGTCTCCCCAGTGCCATCGTGTACGCGATGATCTTTGGACTCAACAATGGCGTGACCATGACCTTCTTCGCGTTTTTCTGGCCGCGCTACTTCGGACGCAAGCACCTGGGCAGCATCCAGGGCGTGGGGCAGATGATCGGCGTGGTCGGTGCCTCGCTGGGGCCGTTGCCCTTGGCGATGTCGCTGGATTATTGGGGGGAGTACGACCCCACCCTGCGCGTTCTCGCCGTTTTCCCGGCCCTGTGTGCCGTGGCCGCGCTCTTCCTCAAGGCTCCGAAACTGGAAGGGACCGCGTGATGCGGGCTTGAGTTTTGCCGAGGTTGCCCCACACTGGGGGTGCTGATGCGCTTCGATAATGACTGAGATGCCCACCTACCACGCCCTTGCCGCCCTACCCGGAGGAAAGCCGGGTCCGTGGGGAGTCCCGCTCCCCATTTCCTACACCGTGCGCGACGTGTTGCTCTACGCCGTGGGCATCGGCCTCACGGACCTGCGCTTTGTCCACGAGGAGCATCCTCAGTTTGCGGTGTTCCCGACCTTCCCGATCCGCTGGGGCAACAAGGGTGTGCCGATTGATCCCGAACTGATCCCAAGCTCACCGGGGCCGATGGACTTGGATGCGGAGCGTCTGCTGGAAATCCTACAGCCCTTGCCAACCGAGGGCACGGTTTCCGTGAAATCCCGTCTGTTGGCCGCGCATCCCCGTGGCACGGGCAACGCCTTGGTGGAGTTCGAGTCGCTGGTTTCCGATGCGGACGGCGAAATCTGCGCCCGTATGGTGATGGGAGCCTTCCGGCGGGGAGTCAAAGAGTTGGGTGACATCGCAGCCTTCGAGGGTTCCGGGACCACGGCCTCCGAAAAAGTTCCGCCGCCCGAATGCGCCCCGGACGTGGTGCTGGAGACGGTCATCCCGGCGAATCAGGCGATGCTCTACCGCCTCTCTGGAGACTACAACCCCCTGCACATTGATCCTGTTGCGGCCCGTTCGGGAGGCTTTGACGCGCCGATCCTGCATGGACTCTGCACTTACGGATTCTGCGGACAATTGCTGCTGAACGCCCTTTGCGGAAACGAAGCCGCCCGCTTCAAAAAACTGCGGGTGCGCTTTTCGGCTCCGGTGTTTCCGGGCGAATCCCTGCGGGTGGAAGCGTGGCACACCGCTCCCGGACGCACGGTGTTTCAGGCAAAAGTCGGTGAGCGGGTGGTGATCTCCAACGCCTACTTTGAGTTCACGCCGCAGGCCTGATCCTCATGGACTCGACCCGATCAAACAAAGTCCTCACTGCTGAATTTCCGGAGTCGGTTGCAGAAAACACTGATTTGGTGGAGTGGTACTTCGAGCAGGGGGTCACGGATGGGCTTCCGGTGGTGCCGCCCACGCCTGAAAAAATCGCCGCGATGGTGGATGCCCTTGGCGGCAATCCGGAATTTGTGGAAGGCAAGGTGCCTCCGCGCTGGGGAACGCTGACCCGGCAGGTGTTGGCGATCAATCTGGTGCTGGCGGGTTGCCGTCCGGACTACGCTCCAGTGGTGCGGGCCGCGCTTTTGGCGTTGCTGGATTCGGCCTTCAACCTCAACGGGGTGCAGGCGACCACGCACATGGCGGCCCCGCTCGTGATCGTCAACGGGCCGATCCGCAACCAGATCGGCATGAACGCAGGCCACAACTGCTTTGGCTCCGGGAACCGCGCCAACGCGACCATCGGGCGGGCGGTGCGGCTGGTGTTGCTCAACGTCGGGGGCGGCTGGCCCGGAGAACTCGACAAGTCCACGCTCGGCTCCCCTGCCAAGTACAGCTACTGCATTGCAGAAAACGAAGAACTCAGCCCGTTTGTGCCCTACCATGTGGAGAAGGGCTACACGGCAGAGGATTCCACCGTGTTCGTGATGGCAGGCGAGCCGCCGCACTCGGTCACGAATCATGTGGCCGACGATCCGGAGGGGGTTCTCGACTCGATCTGCTCCGCGATGAGCACCTTTGCCCACAACAACGCCGTTTCCAGCGGACACTGCGCGGTGGTCCTTGGCATCGAACACGCCCGCACCATCGCCAAGCAGGGCTGGAAGCGCAACGACGTGCGCAGCTACCTCTGGATGCACTCCGGCAACCGCTTCCGGGAAATCGCCTTTGAGCATCGCTACGGCAAGGTGTACAACCGCAACCTGCCCAAGTGGTACAAGCGCGACCTCGACTCGCACATCCCCATCGTGCCCAGCCCGGATCACCTGCACCTCTTTGTGGCCGGAGGCGAGGCCGGGCGCTTCTCCGCGTTCATTCCCGGCTGGGGGCACATGAGCAGCCCCGTGCTGCGCCCCCTCAGCGGACCAATCCCTGCCACAGGTCCGGTCTGCATTGACGGAACTTGTGCGTACTGAATCACCCAATTCCATGAAAACCCGCCAATGACGCGCACCCATGTTTATGACCCGCGAGGCCTTGTGGAGGCCAAGCCCGTGGCCCTTGCCCCGCGCCTTCCCAGTGCCAAGGGGCTGCGGCTCGCCGTGCTGGACAACACCAAGTGGAACGCCAACAAGCTGTTGCGCGGCGCCATGACGCAACTGGACGCGGAGTTGGGCTTTGCGGCGGTCAACTACTACCGCAAGGAAAGCTTTTCCAAAAACGCGGCCCCGGAACTGCTGGACGAGATTGCGGCAGGCAACGACCTCGCCCTGACCGCGATTGGGGATTGAGGCTCCTGCACGTCCTGCTGTATGCAGGATGCGGTCGAATTGGAAAAGCGAAACGTTCCGATGGCGGTGGTCTGCACCTCCGAGTTTGAGCATGAAGCCCACGTCCAGCGGGCTGCGCTCGGCATGAACGACCTAGAGCCTGTGATCATCACCCACCCCCTCAGCACCCTCACCGATCAGGAGATCGAATCCCGCATCCAGGAGGCGGTCACGCAGGCCAAACGGGTGTGG
>CAZQXS010000021.1:0-12662 GCA_964597275.1 uncultured Pseudomonadota bacterium
CGTTCCGGGCACAACGTCATCCCTTGGCGTGAGGTGGGGCAACAGATCACCAAAAGGATACAAAGGTAGCAGACTCCCTGCCTGATTTTCCTTTCATGTCTGCTGGCTCAATTGAGGGTCGTTCGTTGCTTTCCGAAGCTGGTTCTTTGTGGCCGAGAAACACCCTTCACGCCGCCGCCGAAAGCGTGGCCTTGCTTGTGGACAGGCCCAGCAGTTCCGACAGTCCGGAATCCCGCAAGGAGTGGACCTCGGACAGGCGGAGGAGTCGTTCGACCCACGGCTCCGGTTCGGCAACGCCGCCGTGGCGCAACAGCATCGCGGCTTTTTCCCGCAGTTCTTGCGGGGAAACGGGAGCGTCCGGATCGCCCTTCGCGTGTTCGCGCTGGGCCACCATGTTCGTTCCATCCGTGAGTTGCACCGCGACCTCCCCGCCCCACGCTTCAGGATAGCGGGCCTCGTGGACTTCACTGAGTTGCACCCGGACCTTGGCCCGGAGTTCCTGCGTGTGGGCGATGGCGGGAGGATCGAAGGCATCAAACTCCACCTTGCCGTCCAACAAGGCAATCGCGGCGCAGTGCTGGAGCGAAAACTTGGCATCGTAGAGGCTTTCCGGAGTGGGACGATCACAGACGTTAAGCGCGGCTTGCGTGGCTCCCACCTCAATCGCACGGATCGCCTCCGGCTCAACCCGCCCGGAAAGCTCCAGCGCAGCGTCAATCGCAGGGTGCGTGTGCCGACAGCACGGCCACGGCTTGATGGAGGTGTGGTGCAGCTGCCACGGCCCCTCGGCCTCTGCCAGCAATTGCCTGGGATCGGCATCGGGACAGCAGGCGGCGTAGAAGCCGCGTTCGCCTTCCAGAATCGCAGGCGGTCCCGTGAATCCCAGCTTGGCGAGTTCTGCCGCCAACGCCCCGGCCTGTCCGCCGCGTCCGGCGTGGAGGTGCTTGCTCATCGCACCCGTGTCCAGAAACTCCCACAGCCCGGACGACTGCGTTCCCGCGTTTCCAAGCGCATCGCGCAGTTGTCCCGCGTTCAGTTTCAGCAAGCTTCCCGCCGCATACGCTCCGCCGAAGGGTCCGCAGGTGGCGGTGTTGTGCCAAATCCGGTAGTGCGTCGGCCCCACCGAGTTGCCCAAGCGGGTGCAGGCTTCAAAGCCCTTGAGGACGGCTTCCAGCAGTTGCCGTCCGCTCGCGCCTTCCCGCAAGCCCGTTGCGACTGCCG
Source organism: uncultured Pseudomonadota bacterium (assembly GCA_964597275.1). Taxonomy (GTDB): domain Bacteria; phylum SAR324; class SAR324; order SAR324; family NAC60-12; genus UBA8110. The sequence continues at coordinate 1,222 of CAZQXS010000021.1, forward strand.
CCGGAATCACCACACAGCCCGGATGCACCACCGACTGCCGATGCAGGTCGTCCACCTCCAGGATGTGCATCAAGCCCCCCAGCCACAGCGTGGTGCGGTTCAGGTCCGCAGGTTCTGCACGGAACCACTCGGTGAGAATGCGGCCCTGTGGTGAGTTGGTTCCACCCACGGTGTTGGCCAGTCCGTCCAGCATCAGCCACGCGGCGGCTTCCAGATCGGCATCGGTGATCGGCTTGGACTCGATCAGTTCGATCAATTCTTCGGTCAAGGTCATGTCGTTCTCCAAAGTGGGATAAGCCTACCAAAAAAGCCTAGCGCAAGGGCTGGCGGGTGTAAAGCTCGGACCCTCCGGCCAGCAAGTTCTCGCAGGAGGAGGCGTTTACTGATAGGTTGTTTTCAGCACGTTCGCAACCCATTTCCGACACGACCAAGTCATGGCAAAAATCACCAACGTTGACTCCTGCGCCTACCAGATTCCCTTGCCCGTCGTGCTGTCGGACAGCACCCACGGGAGCATCCCGCACTTTGAGCTCGTCACCGCAACGATCACCGACGCCGACGGGGCTTCCGGAGTCGGCTACACCTACACCGTGGGCTGCGGCGGCGTGGCGATCAATACCCTCGTCGAACGCTACCTCGCGCCGGTTCTGCTTGGTGAGGACGCGGCCTGCATCGAGCAGCTTTGGCAAAAGCTCTGGTGGGCCTCGCACTACGGCGGACGCGGCGGACCCACGAGTCTGGCGATTTCCGCACTCGACATCGCACTCTGGGATCTCGCCAGCAAGCGGGCCGGGATTCCGCTCTGGCAACACCTTGGAGGCTACAGCCCGGAAGTCCCGTGCTATGCGGGCGGCATTGACCTTCAGTTCACGCTCGACGAACTGCTGGCGCAGGCCGATGGCTTTCTGGAGCAGGGCTTCCGGGCGATCAAGATGAAGGCCGGACGCGCCAAGCTTTCCGAAGACGTGGAGCGTGTGCAGGCAATGCGAAATCACTTGGGACCGGACTTTCCGCTGATGGCGGACGCGAACATGAAATGGTCCGTGGACGAGGCCATCCGGGCCTGTCGGGCACTGGCGGAGTTCAACCTGGTCTGGATTGAGGAACCGACGATCCCCGACGACTTTGCCGGACACGCCCGCATCGTCCGGGAAAGCACCCACCCGATTGCAACAGGCGAGAACCTGCACACGCTCTACGAGTTCAAGCAGATGGTGGCAGGCGGCGGGGTCACCTTTCCGGAACCGGATGTCACCAACTGCGGAGGCGTCACGGTGTTCATGAAGGTCGGGCACCTTGCGGAAGCCTTCAACCTGCCCGTGACCTCGCACGGAGTTCACGACCTCACGGTGCATCTGCTCGCGGCGCTGCCCAATCGTTCCTATCTCGAAGTCCACGGCTTTGGGCTGGACCGCTTCATCGCGGAACCCATGCCCATTGTAAACGGAAACGGCATTGCGTCCAATCGTCCCGGACACGGGGTGAGCTTCGACTGGGACGCGCTCAAGGCGCATCGGCTCTGAAATTTCACCCCCCAACAGCATGGGCTTTGGCTTGTCCTGCCCACCCGGACTTGCCATGCTGTTTTGTTTGATTCCCGTTTTCTGCTGACTGCAAATGGACTCCCTTTTCAACAAACGGTTGGGCACCAACCTGCTCGCCCTCATCGTGGCGGCGGTAGGCTGGCAGCTCGCGGAGCCGTGGCACGACCCTGTGTTCTACACGGGCCTGTTCGCGCTTTCCGGCGCCCTCACCAACTGGCTGGCCATCCACATGCTCTTCGAGAAGGTTCCGGGGCTGTACGGCTCGGGCGTGATCCCGGAGCATTTCGAGGAATTCAAGCGCGGCATCCACGAACTGGTGATGACGCAGTTCTTCGCGCCCGAACACATTGATCGGCTGTTCTCCAGCGACGAACAGGGCTTCGATCTCACCCCGGTGCTGGAATCGGTGGACTTCGGCCCGTCCTTCGATTCGCTGGTGACGACGATTGAGGAGTCGAGCTTTGGCCCGATGCTGGCGATGGTTGGGGGGCGCAGCGCGCTGGAGCCGCTTCGCAAGCCGATCCTCGAAACCCTGCACGGCCAGATCGCCAAGCTCGCGAATCAGGAATCCGTCCGCAAGGCGCTCAAGGCGCGGTTCACGGGCGAGTCCGGGCTGGTGGATCAGGTGGGAACCCTCGTGCAGCGCCGGCTGGACGAACTCACCCCGCAGATGGTCAAGGAGATCGTGCAGCGCATGATTGACCAGCACCTCGGCTGGCTGGTTGTCTGGGGCGGCGTGTTCGGCGGACTGATCGGACTCGTCAGCGGGATTTTGCTCAACCCCAGCCTGCTTGCCTGATGCCGAGCGCAGAACTTTTGGAAATGATGCACGAGGTGGCGGAGGAGCGCATTCCGTTCAACAAAGTCCTCGGCATCAAAGTCAACACGCTCGACTTCGAGCATTTTTCGATTCGCTTTGAGCATCGCCCGGAGTTGGTGGGGAACTTCACTCGCGGGATGCTGCACGGCGGCGTGATTGCCGCTGTCCTGGACGTGGCGGGCGGCATGAGCGCATGGATGGGCTTGCTGAAAAAGGCGAAGGACGAGCCATTTGAAGAAACCGCCAAGCGGCTGGCGAAGATCGGCACCATTGACATGCGCGTGGACTACCTGCGCCCCGGATTGGGCCAGCACTTCCGGGCGACTTCCCATGTGCTGCGCACGGGCAACAAGGTCACGGTCACGCGCATGGAGTTGCACAACGAGGACGACACACTCATCGCGGTCGGCACCGGAACCTACATCATGGGCTGAATCACGGGGCCAGCCGCTGGATGCGCCAGCCTTCGGCCTCTCGGACGTAACACAGGCGGTCGTGCAGACGATCGGGCCGCCCCTGCCAAAACTCGATCCGCTCCGGAGTCACGCAGTAGCCACCCCAGTGTGCAGGCCGTGACACCCCCTGCCCCTCAAAACGGGCGATCTCTGCGTGTATCTGCCCCTCCAGCGTCCTACGATCTGGAACGACTTCGCTCTGCGCAGAAGCGCGTGCGCTCAGTTGGCTGCCGCGTGGCCGCGTCTGGAAGTAGTCGTCCGACTCCGCCGCTGTGACTTTTTGCACCGTGCCTTCCACGCGCACCTGCCGATGGGGGATGTCCCACCAGAACACCAGCGTCGCAAAGGCATTTTCCGCCAACTCCTGCCCCTTGCGGCTCTGGTAGTTGGTGAAGAAGGTGAAGCCGCGCTCGCTGGCCTCCTTGAGCAGGACCACCCGCGCCGAAGGCCGCCCCCCTGGAGTCACCGTCGCTAGGGTCATCGCAGTCGGCTCCTTGATGGGCAATTGGCGGGCGTGGGCGAACCATGCCTGAAACTGGCGGATCGGGTCCGGGTCCGCATCGGTTTCCAGAAACGGAGGGCGCTCGTCATTTTGAAAAGGGTCGGTGTTTTGGGCGGGCATGTTGTGAATCCGCATGTGGTTGTTAGGATAGAGAGACACGGACGCATGCGCCTTTCGATCAGTTCAGCACGAACTCACTCTCTGCGTCCACCAATAACATAGCACCGCAAGCGTGGTGCCTTCGATACGAAATTTAACGGATCATGCTCGGAACCAAAATCATCTGCACCATCGGCCCCGCCTGCGACGCTCCGGAAATACTGGAGCAGCTCGCCGCCGCCGGAATGAACATCGCCCGCCTCAACTTCTCGCACGGCACCCACGAAACCCACGGGCGCATCATCGAGCGTGTCCGGGAAATGAACACGCGGCGGCGCTTTCCCACGGCCCTCCTGCTCGACACGCAGGGTCCGGAAATCCGCACAGGAGAACTCGGCATCGAGCTGTCTGCTGGAGACCGCATCCGCGTCACCACCCCTCCGGACGAGGAGCGCACGGGCGAGCTGCTTGTCAACTACCCGCACCTGGCGGAACAAGTCGAGGTCGGCGGCAACATCATCGTGGACAGCGGCCTGATGCGGCTCCGAGTGCTGGAAAAGGACGGCCACGCCTTGCAGTGCGAAGCACTGGACCCCGGAAGCCTCGGCGCTCGCCGTCACGTCAACCTGCCCGGAATCGCCGTCAAGCTCCCCACCATCACCGAGCGCGACCGCACGGACATCCTCTTTGGGTTGGAGCAGGACGTGGACGGCATCGCCCTGTCCTTCGTGCGCAGTGCCGCCGCGATCCGGGATGTGCGGGAATTGCTGGGGAAGCAGGGCAAGCACATCAAGCTCATCGCCAAGATCGAGAATCAGGAAGGCGTGGAGAATCTGGAGGAAATCGTGGTGGAGGCCGACGGCATCATGGTGGCTCGCGGCGACTTGGGCATTGAGGTGGATATGGAGGAAGTCCCGCAGATTCAGCGGCGCATCGCCTTCCTCTGCGCCACCCACGGCAAGCGCTTCATCGTCGCCACCCAGCTTTTGGAGTCCATGATCGAGAACCCCGTGCCCACCCGCGCCGAGGTCACGGACATCGCCAATGCGGTTTACGAGCAGGCCGATGCGATCATGCTTTCCGGAGAGACCTCAACGGGCAAGCACCCTGTGCGCTGCGTGGAAACGCTCGTGCGTGTGGCTCGCCGCACCGAAGCCTTTCCGGGAGTCCGCTACACCGAAAAGCAGCAGAAGACGAGCAACCGCCAGCACCTCGCCCAAGCCGCAACCACGATTGCGTCCAACCTTGGAATGCGGGGCATCGTCGCCATCACGCGCTTTGGACGCGGCGCGATGTACCTCTCCAACTGGCGTCCTCGCAACCTCGGCATTTACGCCTTCACCAACCACAAGGAGGTTTACCGGGGCATGGTCTTCAACCGGAGCGTGACCCCGTTCATGCTGGAGGACTTCTCCAACAACCCGGAGGTCAACATCCCCAACGCCCTTCGGCAGCTCAAGCAGGAGGGTTTTGAATCGGGAGACCAAGTGCTGGTGTTCGCAGACATCTTCACCGGCGAGGGCTATGTCAACTCCATGCAGATCCGCACAATTCCGTGATCAGTGGTTGCGCACGAAGGAGACGTTGCGCGAGGTGAGCAGGTAAACAGGGTACTTGATGGATTCGAGGACATAGGAGGAAATGCCCCGATCCGAAGTCCACCAGTTGTCTTCTTGGAAAATCACGTTGGGGGCCGCCGCCATTTCCAGCCGAATGCCGCTACCGTCAAACACCGTCGAAAACGCATGGAGTGCCCGGCGGGTGTGAAAGGCGTCCGTCACCAAAATCAGATGCCGCCAGCCCTCGGCTTCAGCCCGCGTCCGGACATCGTAGGCTTCGTCAAAGGTCGAAGTCGCCCCCCCTTTCAGCGAGGGGATCACAGGCGTGGGCACGTCCATTCCCAGTTCCGACACGATGGCCTCGGCGAGTTGGGCATTCGTGGGGAAGAACCTGCGGAAGCGCGGGTTCATGCTGCGCTTCTCGTCGGTCAGGAAAATCCGCGCCGCATAGCCTTCCCGAAAAAGTTCCAGCCCGCGAGGGATACGGGTCGCCGGGCCTCCGGACAGCACGATGATCGCGTCCGCGCCCTTCGTGGGAGTGTTGACCGTGAAGAACGACGCATACGCAGTCAGCACCGCCCGGTACTGCCACGCGCCTACGCCGAACAACAATAGCACCACCAACAGCCCTTTTTTCATCATCGTCCTGCTGATGGAAATCGCGGCTGACCTGCGGCCCAAACCGAGCTACAAGAACTTTTCGATGAGGATTTCATCAATGTAGTTTCCTTGGACCTTGACGTGTTTTTTGGCGGTTCCAATCACCTGGAACCCTTGGTTGAGGTAGGTGGACAATGCCCTTTCGTTATCCCCACGGACAAAGGTGAAGATTTTCTCATACCCCTTGCTCCGTGCCGCCCCAAAGCTTGCCGCAAACAAGGCCGACGCTACTCCCTGCTTTCGGTAGTCAGCATGGACAAACGTTCCCATGGTGCCCACATGGTCAAAGGCGTGGGTGTAGTTCGCAATGGGTTCAACATCCTGAAAACCAACAACGAGGCCCGTTTCGGGATGGGTGGCCACATGAAAAATACCCCGCTTGGGAAATGCCTCGATGAACGCCTCCTCCTCCTGCAAGGAAAACGTCGTGTCCAGCGAAGTGTAACGTCCAGTTTCGATGATCGGGTTGAGGATATTGATGATTGCTTGCGCATCGGTTCTGAGCGCATCTCGCACGAGCCACTCCATCGCAGAATTACTCCTCCATCTGGTGAATCCTGGTGATCCCGTTTTCGGTGAGCAGGGCGTGCATGGGAACATCGTGGGCTTCGGTGGGCACGTCCGAAATCACCTGCACGGAAAACGCCACGCCCATGCGCAGGGCCGGGGTTTTTGCAAGAAAGCGGTCGTAGTAGCCCTTGCCGAAACCAAGCCGTCCGCCTTTCTCGTCAAAAGCCACTCCGGGAACCAGCACGAGGTCGAGCGTGTCTGGGGCGACCCATTCCCGAAATTCTGGAATCGGCTCCGGCACGCCGAAGGCTCCTTCCTGCAAATGCTCCAGCGAGGTCAGGCGCGTGTGCTGGAGTTCCAGCGAGTCGGGCCTCATGCACGGAACCACCGTTTGCTTGCCCAACGCCCACGCCCGCTCAAACCAGCGGGTGGTGTCCGGTTCCTCTGGAAGGGCAAGCGAGCAGTGGAGCGTCTGGATTTGCAGAAAGGGGGGCCACGCCTGCAAACGCTCCCACATCCGCAGGGTGAAGGCTTGGCGGTGTTCGGGGGTGAGGGAACGCCGCCGGGCACGACCGTGGCGGCGGGCGAGGGTTTTCGGGTCGGCGTGGCTCATTCGCCGGGCTGCACGGTCACGAGGTCGCCGCTGAGGATTTTTCCCCGGAACTGCGGGGGCACCACTGCCCACGAGGTGAAGTCCAGCACCTCGACGATTTGCAACTGCCCGACTTCCTCGTAGTTGGTTTCCGTGACCTTGGTGCCGTCGCTTTCAACGCGCTCGCGACGTTTGCGGCGATAGACCTTGCAGAGCCGCCCGGAGGTGAGGTTGCGGTCGCGTCCCAGATTGACCACCGCAAAGGCGCGGTCGTTGTAGGTTTCCAGAATGAAGCCCTCCATCGGCAGGGTCTTCTGGATTTTGGTGCGCAACTCCCGGAACCGCTGGGCGGACTCGGAAAAGACGAAGGTGAACTCGTCCCGGAGCATCAGCTTGGGCGGATCGACACGGAAAACTTGCAGGCCGATGTAGGTGCTCCAGTCGTCCGGAGACGCCCGCACCGGACTGGGGGTCACGCGCAGCAGCCCAACGTACTCGGCTTGCAGACGTTTGCCGAGCCGCAGCAAGTCCTGCTGCGAGTTGCGGTTGAAGCCCTGAAACTCCTGAAACCCCAGCACGCCCCGAACCCGCTCCGCCTCGATCACCTTGAGGTCGGAGTACTCCTCCAGAGCCGACAGCACAAAGCTCTCGCTCAGGGTCTTGTGGTAGCGCGAAAGCCGCCCAACAAATTCCGTGGGTGCAAAGGCGATGTACGGGGATTGCGCCTGATCCTCCACCGTCGGGTAGGTTTCCGACTGCTTCAGGTCCAGCGCGGTCTGTGTGGCGGTGCGGAAGTTGTACTGGGGCTTTTTCTGGCAACCCGCCACCCAAAGAGTGAGAACGGCGCAGGCGAGCCAGCCCACCTGCCGCCAGCGGATTATGGAGTGTGCAACCATGTGTACTGACCTTGGAAGTACAAGAGAGGATCGCCCTCCCGGAACTCAAAGCGCTCGACCTCGCCGAGGATGATTTGGTGATCGCCCCCTTCGACGGCTTGCTGCACCTTGCAATCGAAAACGGCAAGTGCCCTTTTCAGCAGCGGCATCTGACCGGATTCCCAATCCCAGTCCCCCTCATCGTAACGCCGGGGGTGTTCCTCAAAGGCGAACTGGTCCGAAAGCCGCTGCTGGTCGCTGCCCAAGACGCTGATGCCAAAACGTCCCTGCTCCAGCAGCGGCTCCAGCATTCTTGAGTCGTGCTCCAAGCTGAACAACACAAGCGGCGGATTCAGCGAAACGGACGCGAACGAATTGATCGTCACGCCCATCAATCCGCCGTCCGGGGCAAGCGTGGTCACCACCGCGATTCCGGTGGCGAAGCGCCCCAACGCACTGCGGAAGGAGCGGGTGTCGGCTTGAGGTTCCTGCACGAAGTACGGACTCAGTAGCGATAATTCTCAGGCTTGTACGGTCCCTCCACCGGAATGCCCGTGTACTCGGACTGCTTGGCGGTCAAGGTGTCCAACGTCGCGCCGAGTTTCTTGAGGTGCAACATCGCCACCTTTTCGTCCAGCGCCTTGGGCAACACGTACACCTGCTTCTCGTAGCCGCTGCCGTTCGCCCAAAGGTCAATCTGCGCCAGCACTTGGTTGCAGAAGCTGTTGGACATCACAAACGCGGGATGACCGGTCGCACAACCCAAGTTCACCAAGCGTCCTTCTGCGAGCAGCAGGATGCGCTTGCCGTCGGGCCAGACGTATTGATCCACTTGGGGCTTGATGTTGATGAGTTGAATGTCCGGATCGCTGTTGAGCGAGGCCACGTCAATCTCAATGTCGAAGTGCCCGATGTTGCAGACAATCGCATTATCCTTCATTGCGTCCAGATGCTCGCGGCGGATCACATCGCAGCATCCGGTCGTGGTCACAAACAAGTCCGCGCTGGAGACGACCTCGGCCATCGGTCGGACTTCGTATCCCGCCATCGCTGCCTGCAGGGCACAGATGGGGTCAATCTCGGTGATCACCACCCGCGCTCCCTGTCCTCGCAAGGATTCTGCCGAACCCTTGCCCACATCCCCATAGCCCGCAACCACCGCCAGCTTGCCCGCCAGCATCACGTCCGTGGCCCGCTTGATGCCGTCCAGCAACGACTCGCGGCAACCGTAAAGGTTGTCGAACTTGCTCTTCGTGACCGAGTCGTTGACGTTGAACGCAGGCAGCTTCAGCGTTCCCTGCTGCACCATCTGATGCAACCGATGGACCCCGGTGGTGGTCTCCTCGGAAACCCCACGGATTTCGGCGAGGAGTCCCGGATGCTTCTCGTGGACGTAGCCCGTGAGGTCGCCGCCGTCGTCAAGCAGCAGGTTCGGTCCCTGGCCTCCGGGCCACTTCAGGGTTTGCTCGATGCACCACCAGTACTCCTCCTCGGTCTCGCCCTTCCACGCGAAGACCGGAACGCCCGTGGCTGCAATCGCCGCCGCCGCTTCGTCCTGTGTGGAGAAGATGTTGCATGAGGACCACCGCACCTCGGCACCCAACGCCGTCAGTGTCTCGATCAGCACCGCCGTTTCCACCGTCATGTGCAACGATCCCGTGATCCGGGAACCCGCTAGGGGCTTGCTCTCGCCGTACTCCTCGCGGAGGGCCATCAGGCCCGGCATTTCGTTTTCGGCAAGGGTGATTTTCTTGCGGCCCAGATCAGCGAGTGAGAGGTCGGCCACCTTGTGGTCGGTACGAGTGCTGGAAGCGATGTCGTTCATGAGGATGTCCTTGGTTGGTCAAAAAGGTTCGCGCCCAAATCCGGGGGTTCCCGTCGGGCAGGCTCAACAAATCAGCATGGCATTTTCCATCGGATTCGCAAGCTTAAATCACTCCATTCGCATGAAGCGATTTCGACAGGGTGCGGTATCCGCTTGCACCCTCCGGGCGTTCGCGATATTTCTTTCTGCATCTCCTGCCGCTTCGGGGGAGACGGCAGGAAGCCCGTGAGTTGACCATGTACCAATCCACCGATCACCAACAAACCAAGCGCCGCCGCAAAAAACGGGACTTCACCCTGAACCCGCCCCCGAAGGCGAAGCTCAAGGGAAACCCCCAAGGTGAGGGGCGCTTCAAAGTCCGGAAGTACCATTTTCCACTGCTGGGGCTGCTGATCACCGGACTGGTTTTTGCGCTGACGGAACTGCTGCCGTGGCAGGAGGCGCTGGCGGCCCTCAACGCACTGCCCGACCCCGGCCTGCTGTTCCGGATCCTCATCTCCGTTTCGGCGGGCCTGCTGGCGATGTCCTTTCTGCTCTGGCTGCGCTCGGCAGACATCATCCGGCAGGTGAACATCCTCTGCCGCGAGTTTCTGGCGTATCGCCGCCGACACGAATCCACCGACCTCGAAGAACTGCAAGGCCGCCAGCCACGCTCGGACATCGAGTGGCGCGTGGGCATCCTGCAGGAAGTGTGGCCCCGCTTTCAGTCCATGCAGAAGCAACTCGCCCAGAATGTCCGGGAGTTGCGGGATTCAAAGCAGGAGTTGGAATCCACCGTTTCCGACCTCCAGCGGGCCAAGGAGCAGGAGCGGAGCTTTGTGGAACTGGGCTACGCAGTCGCAGAGTTCGGACACGACATCGGCAACGCCAACGGCTCCATCCTCTCCTTCTCCTCCCTTCTGCTCCAGCAGCTCAACAAGGAGCAGGTCTCCAGCATGGACCTCCAGCGAGCATTGTCCTTCATCCGACGCATCGAGCATTCCTCGGCCAACATCCGGGATCTCACCCGCGACATCCTCGAAGTCGCACGCGGCATGGAGCTGCACCGCGAATCCATCCACATTGAGGACTTCCAATCCAAACTCGACACCCACCTCGGCTTTGTCCAGCAGCCGGTTGACGTGGACTATGTCTTTCCCCGCAATCCGGATTTCAGCTTCTCGGCAGACTCACGCAAGCTCGTCCGGGTGATCGTCAACTTGGTGAAAAATGCCTGGGAAAAGCTGAGGGATGACGAAAGCGGCCTCATCGAAATCCACTTCCGGCCCGACAATGCGGACCTGATCATCCATGTGTTTGACAACGGGGCGCCGATTTCAGAAACAGTCCTGCCCAACCTCTTTCAGGCGTTTCAGACCGAGGGCAAGCTGGATGGCACGGGACTGGGACTGGCGATCAGCCAGCGGATGGTGGAGTTGCACGGAGGCACGATCCGGGTGGAGAATGTCCCGGACGAGAAGGGGGTGCTGTTTGAGATTCGGCTCCCCGACTGCATTCAGACCGCCGCACAGCGCGTGGCCTGATGGGGCCACAGCCGCACTCGGCGGCTGCGAAAGTCCGACGACTCAGTTGCAGACCGTCAAGGGGCGCACCAACGGCACCTTGAAGCGGGGGCGCATGTGCTGCTCTTCCAACAGCATGTAATCCAAGTCGTACAAAAACGACTCAACGGCGCGGTCAACGCGCTGGTCAAAATCATCGGTGTGCATCGGGCTGGAAAGGCTCAGGTTTTGGTCTTGTCCGGACATGGGGTCCTTTCTTTAGGGATGTGAGCAATAAGGGTGCCCGACCGGGACAATCCGGGCAGGTCTCTGATTTCCCTATCGGCAGGTGCGCGGAAAACTTGAGCGGAAAAAGCAGGTCGGCCTGATTTGGCGACCAGAGGGTGAGTCCGGGATGCCGAAACATCCCGGTGGGTGAAGCTCAGGCTTCGGGAGATTCGGCGGGTTGCTCGTCGTCCGCCTTCTTTGCCTTGGCGGTCTTTTTTGGAGCCGCCTTGG
>CAZQXS010000021.1:12762-37892 GCA_964597275.1 uncultured Pseudomonadota bacterium
CCGGAGCGGTTTCTGCGTCCGCATCTGGAGCCGCTTCCGCCTCCGCCGCTGGCTCCTCTCCTTCCAGCGGAGATTCAACGCCAACCACGCCAAGGATGCTCAGGCCCAAGCGGCGTTCCTCCAAGTCCACCTTGATCACACGGGCGTGAACCTCGGTGCTGACCGGATAGAACTCCGTGAGCTTGGCTTTCGGGATTGCAGAGTCCACCTCGGAGATGTGGACTAAGCCCTCAACCCCTTCCTCGACTTCAACGAAGATGCCGAAGTCCGTGATGTTCACGATGGTGCCCGCCACCTCAGAGGCGATCGGGTACTTCTCGTCCAAGTCCTTCCACGGATCCTCGACGAGTTGCTTGACCCCCAGCGAGAGGCGTTCTTGCGAAACGTCAATGTTCAGCACCTTGACCTCGATCTCCTCGCCCTTCTTGGCCACCTCGGAAGGCTTGCAGAGCCGCTGGGACCACGAGATGTCGGAAATGTGGACCAGTCCGTCAATGCCCTCGTCCAGTCCGATGAAGACACCAAAGTCCGTGATGTTCCGAACCCGCCCCTTGACGATGCTGCCCACGGGGTAGCGGTCCATCGCCAGCCGCCACGGGTTCGGCTCGGCCTCCTTCATCGAAAGCGAAATGCGCTTGCGCTCGACGTCGAGGTCCTTGACGATCGCCTCGACCTCTTGGCCCAACTGCACGATCTTGGACGGATGCCGCACCTTCTTGGTCCATGACATCTCCGAAACGTGGATCAAGCCCTCGACTCCCGGTTCCAACTCGATGAACGCGCCGTAGTCGGTCAGGCTGACGATCTTGCCGCCGATCTTGGTTCCAGGCTCGTACTTGTCGGCCACCAAATCCCACGGATTCGAGAACTTCTGCTTGTACCCCAGCGAAACTTTCTGGTCGTCCGGGTAGTACTTGAGGATCACGACTTCGACCTCGTCGCCGATGTTGAACATCTCCGAGGGGTGAACGATGCGCCCCCACGTCATGTCGGTGATGTGGAGCAGGCCGTCCACACCGCCCAGATCCACAAAGATTCCGTAGTCGGTGATGTTCTTGACGCTGCCGACGATGAGCGAGCCTTCCTTGAGAACCTTGAGGGTCTCTTTGCGCTTTTCCTCACGCTCGGCTTCCAGCAACACCCGCCGGGAAAGCACGATGTTGCCGCGCTTGCGGTTGTACTTGAGGATCTTGAATTCCAAGCTCTCCCCCAAGAGCTTGTCGAGGTTGCGCACGGGCCGCAGATCCACCTGCGATCCCGGCAGGAACGCCTTGACGCCGATGTCCACCTGCATGCCGCCCTTGACGCGGGAGATGATGGTGCCGTTGACGGTGCCCTCTTGCTCAAAGATTTCGCCGACAGTCTCCCAGGTCCGGAGTTTTTCGGCTTTGCGCTTGGAAACAATGGTGACGCCGTCGTCGTCCTCCAGTGCCTCGACGAAGACCTCAAAGATTTCGCCGATGTCGGCCTCCAGCACTCCTTCCTCATTCAGGAACTCTGAGGTCGGAACAAGGCAGTCGGACTTGAAGCCGATGTCAACGGTGACCCACTCCTTGGTGGTGTCCGTTACGGTGCCCTTGACGATGTCCTGCTCCTTGACGCCCAGGAGGCTTTCTTCATAAAGCGCGTCAAAGTCCTCGTCTTCTTCAAAGAAGATAAATGGCTCGATGGCCGTGTTGCTGATTTCTGCTTCGGTCACTGTGTTCTCTCTGGCTTGGGCCGCACCCACAGGTACGGGTTAGGGTTAACTCGTTGCGCCCAAAATGGGCGTAGGCAAACTAGAGATTATCCCAAGAACCGCCTCACGAGTCAATGCGATTCGTACCGTCTTGGGGCTTCAGTGACTCCCGGATTTCCCGGCGGACTTCCTCGTCCGTTTCTGCGACAAGTGCCTGCTGCAACAGGCACTGTGCTTCCGGATGGGCGATCCGTCCCAGCGCCCATGCCGCATGCTGCCGAACCAGCGGCTCCCCATCCTGCAGGCCCTGTCCCAAGGCCGGGAGAGCTTGGGGGCTGCCCCAATTGCCCAGCGCCACCGCGATGTTGCGCAACAACCCGCGCCGTTTGGTGCGCTTGATCGGGCTGTTCCGGAAGCGGCGGCTGAACTCCTCCTGATCCATCCCCATCCATTCGAGCAGTTCTGGATGCTGGAACCCCGAACGCGGCTGAAAGGCCGGCTCTTGCGTTCTGGGGGCGTTCCGGTTCCACGGACAAACCTCCTGACAGAGGTCGCATCCGAAAATCCAGTTGCCCATTTGGGTCCGGAGTTCGCGGGGAATCGCGTCTCGGAGTTCGATGGTGAGGTAGGAAATGCAGCGGCGAGCATCCACTGTCCGATCCGCGACAATCGCATCGGTCGGGCACACCTCAATGCAGCGGGTGCAGGAACCGCAGTCCACACGGGTGAACGGAACCTCCGGGGCCAAGGGAAAATCCACAAGCAACTCCGCGAGGAAAAACCACGAACCCTGCGGCCAGTTGATGAGATTGGAGTGCTTGCCAAACCAGCCCAATCCGGCATGATGCGCCAGTTCGCGTTCCAGCAGCGGGCCGGTGTCCACACACGGACGATGCCGCCCGTTCCCCGCCCGGAAGTTCTGCCGAATGCCCTCGGACAGTTCCCGAAGCTTGTCCCGGATGACCTCGTGATAGTCATCGCCCCACGCATAGCGACTCACCCGCCCCAGAGCCGGATTCGCGGATTTTTCAGGATCGGGGTCCACCGTTTGGTAGTGAATGCCCAGCGCGATCAGGCTCTGGGCTTCCGGTAGCAGCCGCCGGGGATCTTCCTTGAGTGTGGCGTGCCGCTCCAAATATCCCATTGCTCCGGCATAGCCCTGACGGAGCCAATCCTGATAAATTCCGAGGGTCTGGCTGGGGCCGACCTTGGCGAATCCGACCAGGTCAAAACCCAGTTCCCCGGCTTTTTTTCGGACCCAGCGTTCCGGGGTTTCTTGCACTTCAGGCAAAACAGGAGTGGCGAATGATGCAAAGTGATGGTAGGGTTTGCAAGTCTAACACACCTCATGCCTTGGTGCCACGTTGTCTGTGTTTCGATTTTCCACCATCCTGATCGCTCTGCTCGTCGTCATGGGAATGCTCATGCCGAAGTCCCTTGGCCCCGTGGAGGCGTTTGGTGTTTTGTTTGCGAACCGAGGCGATCCGTCCTCTCCCTACCCCCAGCCGGCCTCCAGACTGCATGACCTGACCCCGATCCCCACCAGCCCCCTCTCGCCCCTCCAACAGAAAGACCGCTTGCACAGCGTCAACCGAACCCGGCTCAATCAAGTCATCGGATCGGAATTGCAGAAGCTTCACGAAAACTCAGAGGCCGCCCCGGCTTCCAGCACTTCGGAGTCGAGCCTCTTCAAGCTCATGCTGGGCTTCGACCGCTTCAGTCGCCTGCGCTATGGCCGGGGCGTGGGGAAGCTTCCGGAGCAGCGTTCCCTGCCTCAACTGACGAGTTACCTGCTGGACAGCCGCTGGCACCACGAAGTGCTGGCGCGGCGGTTGAATTCACAGGATCGGGCGGTTGCTGAAGCACGGCTTCTGCGGGTTTTCGTCACGGTTCATGCAGGGGCGCATTTCTTCGAGCTGCCGTTCCCCACCTTCTTCTGTCTGCTTTTTCAGGAATCGCGGCTCGACTTCACCGTGACCAGCCGCACGGGTGCCCGTGGCGTGGCGCAGCTCACGGCGGTCGGCTTGCAGCAGGTCAACCAGCTCCGGAAGCAGCCGGAATGGGAAGCCCGCTTGCAGCGAGCCTATCGTCACCTCGGCCTGCTGCATCACGATCCAGAATTTCAACGCTGGCAGCAGCAACTTGGGGTGCCGCTCTTCCCGCTCGGCCTTCAGACTCTCCCGCAACAGGTGAGGCTGGATCGCATCGGCCCGGAGATGGTGCGGAAAACGCTGTGGCGGCTCAAGTGGCAGGGGCAACAGACGTGGGACGACACGGCCGTTCGCCGACTGAGCTATCGGCTGCGGCGGGGGTGGCGGGTGGCGGATCGGTTGATGCCCGTGCAAAGTGCGTTCAACCTCGCCGTGGAGCAGCACTTCGGCAACGATCCCAACAGCGTGTTTCATCCGGAAACCAACATCCTGCTCGGTGCTGTGCTGATGCGCTACTACCTGCATTATGCGTGGAATCGCAATGGCGTGCCGATTCCGGTGCCTTGGAAGGCGCGGCCACTGATTGCCGTGGCGGCCTACAACCACGGCCAAACCCCCATGCTGCGGCTCCTGATTCGCTTGCAACGGGAAATGGGTCCGGAAAAGTTTCAGCAACTGGACGAGGCGCAACTGCTGCGCTACCTCACTCCCCGGCGGTTGAACTGGGCGTTGCGCCGCTCGTACCGGAAGGTGAAGGAGGTCCGGCGGCATGTGCTGAAGATTCACCAGTGCTCTGGCGCTCCATCGTGAGAGTCAAACCCACCGCAGAAGAAGCCGTGCAGAAAAGCTAACGGAAGGAGCGGGAGGATTCCAGCACCTGCAAGTTGGGACGCTCGGCAGGTTCGCTGCGCTGGGAGTACTGGCGCAGGAATTCGTGAGTCACGCGATCCAGCAATTCTCCCTTCACGTCCGAGTCAAGCCGCACCGTGCGCTCATCAAGCGCCAGGCGCACCTCATGTTCGCCTTCGCGGAACACCAGTTCCCGAAAGCTATTGGAAGGAAAATTCTCGTTCCGACGAGGGTAGAGCATCCGGCCCTGATGCAGGAGCGCAAAGTAGCCAATCCCTGCCAGAGACAGCCAGAACGTATAGCTTTGCAGCAATTCCTGACGAGTGCGGTCCTTGTTCAAGAAGAGGTCGATCCCCTCGGCCAGATTGATCATCAAACTGCGGCGTCGGCGCAAATCCGGCTGGTCCCGGAGGTGTTTCATGGGATTGAGGACCACCTCGTACTCCAACAGGTACAACGTCATGTAAGCCAGCCCAAGCGCGGCCAGCACAAAATACCCTTGCCACTCTGAGCGCCAGAGCATTCCCACCCCAAGCGCACCAAACAGCGTTCCCAGCATCAGCATCACCATCAGTGCCTGCCACGGCCTCAACCCCCGTTGCAGTAGGCGGTGGTGCAGATGATCCCGGTCGGCAGAGTAGAAGGGGATCCCCTTGAGGTAGCGTCGGAAGAGCGCAAAAATCGTGTCCAGAATCGGGATGGCCAGAATCACGACGGGCGCCAAGTGGACCACGCCGGTATCGGGGATGTAGGCCACTTCCAAAGCCAGCACCGCTAGCAAGTACCCCAGCATCATGCTTCCAGAGTCTCCCATGAAAAGCGTGGCGGTGGGCTTGTTAAACACCCAAAATCCCAGGGTTGCCCCAAACAGCACCAAGCACACCAGCGCCCACTCCGGACGGCCCCAAACCGCCGCAAGCAGGGCCATGAAGCCAAGTGCGGTCATCGAGATTCCTCCGGCCAAGCCGTCCATCCCGTCAATCAGGTTGAGGGCGTTCATCATGCCAACGATCCAGAGCATCGTCAGTGGAATCGCCAACACTCCCAAAGCAATCTCTGCCCCGAAAAATGGCAGATTGACCGACTCCGCAACAGGGCCATACACAACGGTGAACAGGGCAACTCCGACCTGCCCCAACAGCTTGTACCGTGCCCGGATGACAAAGAGGTCGTCCAAAAAGCCCAACAGGCAGGCCGCGCCTCCTCCCAGCAAAACCACTCCGAGGCTGCCCCCAAGCAGGATGCGCAGGTCAATTCCTTTTTCCTTGAGCGGCACCAACGCCAGCAAAAACACCACCCCGACAAATCCGCCAGCGATGCCAATTCCCCCAAAACGTGGCACCGGCTCCGGACGCTGATCGCGCAGGGATTGCTGCCTGCGGGACTGCAACACACCACTCAAGCGGTGCAATACCACCAACACCAAGATGCTGCTGACCAAGAGAGCCAGCAAAAATCCGCCTGTGTAAAGTTTGAACTCCGATTGCATCAATTTCTCAGTCGATTGATTTTCTCAAACTTTAACGAGTATTTTCCCGAAGCACAAGTCCAGACCTCTACCTTAACATTGAGTTTAGGTTAGCGTTTTCCCCGGCAACTGCGGGTGTCCCCGCAAAAAATCCTCCGCCGCCATCACCCCGCGTCCCTCCGGCTTGAGCTGCAAAATACGCAGCCCTCCCGATTTTGCTCCCACCACCAACTCTGGGTACACGCGCCCGGACTCAAAATTTCCCGGAATGGCTTGCACCCGTGTCGGTTGCAGACGCTTGCCTTCGGGCGTGAAGCAATGAATTCCGGGCCACGGGGTGTAGGCGCGGAGCTTACGCTCAATCTGCTCGGCGCTTTCGTTCTGCCAGTCAATACGCCCCTGGGACTTCTGGATGATGCGGCAGTGCGTCACCTGAGAGTCATCCTGTGGTGTCAGGGTCCGTGTCTCATCGGCCAAGCAGGGCAGCGTTTCCCGCACAAGTTTGGCTCCAAGTTCGGCAAGGCGAGTTCCCAAAGCCTCGCTCGTCTCTTCCGAATGGATCGGGACAGGCTCAGAAACCGCCACCAGCGGTCCTGCGTCCAGTTTCAGCACCATTTTCTGAAGGGCAACTCCGGTGGTGGGATCGCCTGCGAGAATTGCGGTCTGCACCGGACTCGCCCCGCGCCAGCGCGGAAGCCGCGAGAAATGCAGGTTGAAGCATCCCGATGCAGGAAGGTCGAGGACGGCTTGGGGAAGCAGTTGGCCATACGCACAAACCAGCACAACCTCTGGGTTCAACGCCTTCAGCACCTCCGGCACCTCCGGGCGGTTCGCCTGCTCCGGCGTCCAAACCGACAGCCCCTGAGCTTCCGACCATTCCCGAACAGGCGACGGCTTCAGGACTTGCTTCCGGCCCACCGGACGATCCGGCTGGGTGAACACCCCCACGACCTGATTTTCGGACTCGACCAGCACCCGCAAAGTGGGAATCGCCCACTCTGGAGTGCCCATGAACACAATGCGCATCTTGCTGGTTGCTGATGTTCGCAGGCATGGCCCGCTTCTCAAGTTTCGGATTTCCGCCTCCGCCTGCAAGTGCCCTCGCGGGAGGTTCGGCTTGCTCTTCGAGCGGTTTTCCGTAAATTACGAACGTCCGACTTTCAGATTCTCTCGCACGTTGTGAAACCCATGTCTGCCACGCTCACGCTCGAAAACCCGCTTGCTCCCGCACCCTCTGCCTCCGAAGAAGCGCAACCCTCCCACTACGACCAAATGCTGGGCCGTGCCGAGGAGTTGATCGCCAAACCCAAGCAAGGCGGCGGTGCCCAGCGCGTCCGCATTCAACACACCAAGGAGCGCATGACGGTGTGGGAGCGCATCCGGGTTCTCACGCAACATGAGCCGCACATCACCTTCCAGAACTGGGGGGCGCACCTTGACGGAGCGGGAATCGTCACGGGGTTGCTCAACATCGGGGGGCGCGACGTGGCCCTCTACGGACACGATTTCACAGTCCGTGCCGGATCAATGGATGCGACCAACGGCAGCAAGCTCGCCCGGCAGATTTTGATGGCTGGAGAACACGGCATTCCGCTGATTGGCATGAACGACTCTGCCGGAGCCTTCGTGCCCGCAGGCGTCGGCGGGCTGGACGGCTATTCCGAAGCTTTTTGCGCCATGCGCAAGATCAGCGGCGTGGTGCCCTCGATCATGCTCATGTTCGGCTACAACGCCGGAGGCGGCGCGTACCTGCCCCGGCAAGGCTCCTTTGTGATCCAGCCGGAAAACACCTTCTTCGGCCTCACCGGCCCAGATGTCGTGCGCCACGCCCTGGGTGAGGACATCACTCCGGACGAGCTTGGCGGCCCCAAAGTCCACAGCCAAAGCGGCGTGGTGGATGTCACGGCTCCCGACGAACTGGGGGCGTTGCGAACCGCGTTGCGCCTGTTGAGCTACTTTCCGGACAACAATCACAGCCTCGCCGCTTTTCGAGCAACTTCCCTGCCGCTCGATGATTATGTGGAGGAAGAAGCGATCCTGCTGCGCAAGACCTTCACCAACCCCGCTTCCGGCTTCAACACCCCCTTCGACATGCGCCTGCTGCTCCAACAGATTGCTGACTACGGGGATTATTTCGAGGTGCAATCTTCCCGCGCTCGCCAGCTCACCACCGCCTTTGGACGCCTTGGGGGGCATGTCTGCGGCTTCATCGCCAACAACAGCGCCTTCGGCTCTGGAAACATTGACGTCCACGCTTCACGCAAGGGCGCAAAGTTCATCCGCTTCTGCAACCTCTACAACATTCCGGTGATTTTTCTGGAGGATGTCAGCGGCTACGCCCCCGGATCGGAGCAGGAGCGGGCGGGAGTTGTGCAGGCAGGCCGGGAATTGCTGGATGCCATCGTGGACCTGCGGGTGCCGCGCATCACGCTGATTGTCCGCAACGCCTTCGGCGGGGCGTATTGTGCGTGGAACAGCCACCACATCGGCGCGGATTTCGTGTTCGCCCTGCCAAGTGCGAGGATTGCCGTGATGGGTCCGGCAGGACGGCAGTTTGTTTACAAAGACGAATACCGCCGCATCCTCTCCGACCACCAGCAGCGGCTTAAGGACGGGGTTCCGGAAGGAGATTCCGCCAGCGAGCGCGAATGCAAACTCGCCGAGTTGACCGTGCGCTACGAACACGAATTGCTGAACCCGGAAGAGGCACTCAAGCTCGGCTCGGTCTCCAGCCTCGTCATGCCGGGCTACAGCCGCAAGGTGCTGGGCAACGCCCTGCTCTACCTGCTCCGCCACTACCGCCCCAAGCCGCTGTCCGGACCGCAGCGCGAGTGAAGCGTCTCTGCTAAATCTCCGGACGGGAAATCACCTCCACCCGATGCAAGCTTGCCGGACTGGAGGATTCGGGATCGTTCGGGAGCATGCTTGCCCCCTTGCTCGCCAACACGATCCGATCCGGATCAAAGCCCTGTGACACGAGATAGTCCATCACGGCAGTGGCTTGGACAATGCCCTGCTTCACATAGTTGTCGCCCTTCTTGACCTTCCCGTTTCCGTCCGTGTGTCCGGTGAGTTGCACCAACTGCCGGGGGTACTTGAGCAGGCATTCCGTGTTTTCGTTGATCACCTGACGGGCATTTTTGCTGAGCTTCAAGTTCCCCGGCTTGAAGAACACGGTGAACTCGCAGACCCCGGCTTGGGAAGGCGGGAAGTTTTCTTCCGAAAGCAGGTGCATCCGCTTGGCCACGGCAATGCGATACTGGGTGCGGGAGCCGATGCTGCGGCGGCTAAGTTGCAGCAGCCGGAACTCCTCGCGGTCAATGCCCCAGCGCAACTTCCCTTGTAGCAGTTCACTGGCAATGTCTTCGGCTTTCACACGAATCACCCACGTTTCCGGTATCCTCGGTGCCTCGGAAGCCTTGCCATTGGCCGAAAGGATCATGTCGGCGTAGATGTCCTTGAGGGGGCGCCCGCTGACGGGGATGTTGACGACTTCCTGCGAGCGGACCATCAGCCCCTGATCCTCGCCGCCCGCACGGGTTTTGCGGGGGCGCTGCTCCTGTGAGGTGCCGCTGAACATCACGTCAAACTCCATCGTGTACTCCTCGTAACCCAACAGCACCCGCTGCTCGTAGTGCTTGCGGTACTGCTGTCGGATCCGCTCCAGCGCGACCAAGCTCTCGGACAACGCCTGCTTGCCGGAAAGCTCATCGCGCTTGCCCTGCAATTGGCCGATCTGCGCCTGCAACAAGCCGATCTCGCCTGCCAACCCTTTCCGGAAAGCCTCATAGTGCTGCAGCGCGCCGTTGATGGTTTGCAGCACATGCGCGTTGTTCGTCTGCAACGCCCCCAACTCGCCCTCAATCCACTCGGACAGCCGCGCATCCCCCACCTGCTCCTGCTTCAGGTAGGCTTGGGCCTGCTCCAGCGAAATGAAGGACTGGATGGTCACTCCGGGCATTTCCTCCGCCAACGCCCACTCCTGCTGCGCAAACGGGTTCACCTCAATGATCGGGAAAAGGTACACGTACTCGTTGGCCGAATCGTCAAAGCGCGAGATGTTTTCCGGATAGAGAAAACTTACACGGGTGCGGCCCTGCTGAAAGGGGATTTCGCTTTGGGTGGAGTAGGTTTCCAGCATGGTTTTCAGCGCCACCTCGCCTGCCTTGCGGAACATGGGATCCTCGTATCCGCTTTCCTTGAGCCGACCCGCGAGTTCTTCCGTGTAGAGCGCCTTGACCACAGCCACTGTCGCCAAGGGGAGGTTGTCTAGCCCTTGCTCGTAGCGTTGGCGGTCGGCTGCAATCTGCTGACTCCGCACCTCCAGCTCCCGGATTTCCGCTTCCAGCGTGGCAATGCGGTTGTCGTACTGAATCACCAGCACGAGCCGCGATTGATGCTCCGTCTGGCGGTGGATCACCTCGCTGAGGGCACGGCGGTAGCCGCGCTCCAACTCTTGCAAGGTCATCTGCCATTCGCGCTCCGACTGAGCCACCTGCTTCAGCCAATCCAGTTCCAAGCTGGAACTGCCTCTGGTGTTCCGCACCCCCTTCTGTTCAATGATTTGGCTCCGGACTGCACCTTGGTACACCTTGGCGATTTCCGGTTCGCTCATGAACTGCGGCACCGGGAACCATTCGCTGGCTTCTGCTGTGGTCAGTACCGTGATGCACAGCAGGGTTGAAAAAATGAGGACTCGGGTTTTCATCGGTCAATCACAAGTTTCGAGTTAACACAGAGTGTTTTCGCAAAGATATTGACGAAAATCCTAGATTTTTATGCAGGGAATTTCAAGTGGGAAGAGTGCTGGCCCTTGTGGAATCCGGCCAGCGCAGGCAAGAAAGGGAGGGCTACTGCCCGGCGAACTCACTCAGCCGTCCGGCCAGTCCGGCCTGCTGCTTTCCAGTCAACGGGGCGAGGCGCTCCAGTTTTTCGCGCAAGAGACTGCCGCTCTGCTGGCGTTTGATCTTCACGTCTGGATACGCGAGTTTTGCCGCAGAGACGATGTTGGTGTCGGAAACATCCGCAGGACGCAGGATTCCGGTGACGGTGGTGATGTAGCGCACCTTGTTGCGCTGGCGGTAATCCACCTTGCGACCGCGGATCACCATGTTCCCGTCCGGAAGCACCCGCACCACGCGTGCGGAGATGATCTCAAGCCCTCGGAGGATTTCGTTCTGCTCCTCCTCGATCTGGTCGCGCATGGTGAGGGCTTCCAGCAGGATGTTCGCCCGCGCCGTGTCCGAAGCCGGAGCCTGCTCGCCCCCTTCCTCCTGCTCCCTGGGCGGAGGCACGGAGACAATCGCCTGTAACTCGCTGATGCTCAGCAAGTCTCCCCGGAAGCGGGCACGGTGATCGCGGAAGAGGTTGCCGAAGGAGGATTCATATTGCCAGAGCGAGCCTTCGTAGGGGTTGCGCCGGGCCGTGATCATGCGGCGGCGCTTGTTGCGGATGTCGCTTTTCACCGGGGTTGCGGCTGGCTGCGCCGCCACTTGCGAGGTGCGGGCCTGCGGCGAGTCCGGGAGCATTTGGTCTTCGGTGGCCAGCGTGCGGCAGCCAGACAAGGCCACAGCCACCAACAGCAACAGACCGCTTCCGGCGAATCCGTGTTTGCGAAGGATCGTGAACCACCTCATCTTCAATTCACCTGCACCAAGTTGCGGCTCTTCACCTGCGCGTACACCACCATCTTGCTTTCGGCATTGCGCACCGGAATGCGCTCGCCCAAGTGTCCCTTTGCCATCGAAACGCCTTGCACCGACAACAGCAAATTCGCGGTTTCGTAAACAATGAGCAGGCGGTCTCCCACCTTCACCAGCGGGGGGTTGCTGAAGCTACTGCCTTTCAGCACCTCCTTGGGATTGATGTGCCGCGTGGCGATCTTGCCCACAAGCTGTTTTTTGTCGGTGACGTAATTCTGCGGCATCCGGTCCACCGTGCGGCGCACGGTCAGCAAGTCCGATTCCTGCACCACGGCCTCCGGGCGAATCTCGTGCTTGGCGACGTAAACCTCTTTGTACACCTTCAGGTAGGTGCGCACCGGAATCTTCTGCACAAGCTTGCCCTCCACGCTGAAATGCACCTCATACGTCCGATAGCCGCCTTCCTTGCGATGGGAGCCGCGCTCCTGAATCTCGTAGCTGATGTCGCCTCGCGGCAGGAACAAATCGCGGCTGGATGCCAGCAGCCGAGGCTTGATGTCGGAATCAGGGTTCGCCTTGCGGATGTGGTCCAGCACCACCTGATCAATGTCCTCTCCCGGAATGCGGGTGGACAAGCGCTGGATGGATGTGGACTCCAAGCCCGGAAATTCCAGACGGTTGGTGTCGAAACGCTTGGCACGCAACCGTGAGTTGATCAGCGATTGCGTGACCGTGAGCTGCCGTCCCGGCAGGGGAGAGCGCCCGATCACGATTTGCAAAAGCCGGTCAATCGCCTTGAAGTCCTCGCCCTCCAACCGTGCGATCTCGCCCAGCTTGTACTCCTCGCCCTCAACGGTCGCCGTGGTGTTCAGCAACACCCGGATGCGCTTGCTCTCCGGAACCTGCTTGCGGGACGCAGCCAGTGCGCTGCCGTCAAGCAGGAATGCGGCGAGTGTCAGGAAGAGGAGCAGTCGCTTCATGGCGGCCAGCAATCAGCGGGTCAGGTTATTCGCGGTCTGGAGCATCTCATCCGAGGCCTGAATCGCCTTGGAGTTGACCTCGTAGGCGCGCTGCGCCGTGATCATGTCCACCATCTCCTCAACGAGCGAGACGTTGGAAAGCTCCAAGAAGCCCTGATTGAGGGCGCCCATGCCGTTGGAGCCGGGCGCGTCAATGATCGGGTTCCCGGAAGCGGCGGTGGGAACGTAGAGGTTCTTGCTGATCGGGGTCATGCCCGAAGGGTTGCGGAAGCGGGCAAGCGTGAGGCTGCCAATCGCCTCCGGAAGGGTCTCGTCCCGCAGGTACACGGAAATGGTGCCGTCAAAGCCCATTTCAACCTTGCGCGTCTCGATCGGGATGTTGACCTCCGGGTCCACGAGGAAGCCGTCGCTGGTCACGAGCCGTCCCTGTCCGTCCACGTTGAAGTGGCCGTCACGGGTGTAGGCGACAATGCCGTTGGGCTGGAGGATCTGGAAGTAACCGGGGCCATCCACACCGATGTCCAGCTCGCGCTCCGTATTCTCCATGCCGCCCTGGCTGTGCAGCTTTTCCGTGGAGACGTACTTCACGCCATGCCCCACATGCAACCCTACCGGAACCTGAGTCGAGAGCGAAGAGGGCACTCCCGCCGACTTCTCGTTTTGGTAGAGCAAATCCTGAAAGTGGACCTTGCTTTTCTTGAAGCCCGTCGTGTTGACGTTGGCGAGGTTGTTGGCAACGGTGTCAATGTTGCGCTGCTGGGCCTGCATGCCGCTGGCCGCCGTGAAGAGGGACCGCATCATAAGCGTTCAACTCCTGCGAGAAATCGGTTACAAAATTCCAAAAATTTAGCTCATGCGCGCCAATCCAATGGCCCGCTCGTTCAATTTGTCAATGTTGCTCAAGGCCCGCTGCACCCCTTCATACGCTCGCTGGGCGCTGATCATGCGGGTCATTTCCAAGACACTGTTCACGTTCGAGTCCTCCAGACTGCCCTGAAGCACTCCGGCCTCGTCGGTGGGAATCGGCACGTCGTCGCTGCGGATCGGGGCGAAGAAGGCCTGTCCCAGCTTTTGCAGGTTTTCCGGATGCCGGAACTTCACCAGCCGCAGCCGATCCACGATCTCGCCATCCACCTTCACCTGTCCGTCCACTCCGACGGTGAGGTCGTTGCCCTTGACCAGGATCGGCCCCTTTTCACCCATCACGGGGAAGCCGTCCTGCGTCACCAAGCGGCCATCGCCCTCCAACTGGAAGTTCCCGGCGCGGGTGAAGCGGTCGCCCTGCGGGGTGGCCACGGTGAAAAATCCTTCGTTCTCCAGCGCCAGATCGAGCTTGCTCCCGGTGTTGCGGAAGCGGCCAATCGTGAAATTTTTCCCAATCTCGTCCACGACCACGGCAGATTTGTCCATGCCGACATACTGGTCGAGGTACTCGTGAGAGAGGAAGCTTTCCTCAGCGGATTCCGGTGCCACGCGCTGGGCGGCGGAAAGCACTTCCTTGAAGGCGGGCTGGTCGCCCTTGTAGCCCACGGTGCTGACGTTGGCAAGGTTGTTGGCCACCGTTTCCATCTGCCGCTCCACCACTCCAGCGGCCTGCACCAAACTGACAATTCCGGTCATATCTCCTTCCACAAGCGGAGGTTTTTCAACTGGCCGGAATCCAAGCAAGCAACATACCACCCTCGCTTTGCCGCTCCGGACCGCTTTGCCAATTGCGCTTTCCCAACGGCGCCCTCGTGCCTAATTTCTGGGCAGTTGACTAAAACATGGGCGTTCCCTCTTCTGAAATTATTAAATTTATCAAACAATTTCAGATAATTGAAATTGGCAAGGGAATTGCCATAGT
Source organism: uncultured Pseudomonadota bacterium (assembly GCA_964597275.1). Classification (GTDB taxonomy): domain Bacteria; phylum SAR324; class SAR324; order SAR324; family NAC60-12; genus UBA8110. The sequence goes on from CAZQXS010000021.1 coordinate 27,157, forward strand.
TAAGTGTTTGCACACGCCTGCGGGCACTTCGGACCCCGGACTGGCTCAGTCCGGCCTTCTTTCAACCCGATTCACGAAAACTCTTCTATGGCTTCAGTCAACGACATCATCAAATTCGCCAAGGACAACGAGGTGGTCACGGTGGACCTCAAGTTCATTGACTTCCTCGGCACCTGGCAGCACATCATGTTCTCCATGTCCGACTTTGGCGAGGACATGCTGGAAAACGGGCGCATGTTCGACGGCTCCAGCATCCGCTGCTGGCAGACGATTGACGCCAGCGACATGAAGGTGGTCCCGGACCTCTCCTCCGCAAAAATGGACCCCTTCTTCGCCCAGCCCACGCTCTCGCTGATCTGCGACATCGTGGATCCTGTCACGGGCGAGGGCTACAGCCGCGACCCGCGCAGCGTCGCTCGGAAAGCGGAAAAGTACCTTGCCTCCACCGGGATTGGCGACACGGCCTTCTTTGGCCCAGAAGCCGAGTTCTTCATTTTCGATAACGTGCAATACTCGCACGATGCAGAAGGCGGCTTTTACGCGATTGACTCGGAAGAGTGCCCGTGGAACACCGGAGCAGACGAGCATCCGAACCTCGGCTACAAGACCATGCCTAAGCTCGGCTACTTCCCGACCGCGCCTTTCGACACCAACCGCGATTTGCGCGTGGAGATGGTGATGATGATGGAGCAACTCGGCATTGAGGTTGAACGCCATCACCACGAAGTCGCCCCGGCCCAGCACGAGATCAACTTCAAGTTCGGCACGCTCGTCGAAACGGCGGACAACCTTCAGTGGTACAAGTACATCATCCGCAACATCGCCCGCGCCAACGGCAAGACCGCGACCTTCATGCCCAAGCCGATGTTCAACGACAACGGCTCCGGCATGCACACCCACCAGTCCATCTGGCAGGACGGCAAGCCGCTCTTTTCAGGAGATCAGTACGGCGGACTGAGCGAAACCGCGATGTACTACATCGGCGGCGTTCTCAAGCACGCTCCGGCACTGGGTGCCCTCATCAACCCGACCACCAACTCCTACAAGCGGCTGGTTCCGGGCTTTGAGGCGCCCATCAACCTCGCCTACTCCGCCCGCAACCGCTCCGCCTGCGTGCGCATCCCGGTCGCCGATTCACCCAAGGCCCGGCGCATGGAGTTCCGCTGTCCGGACGCCACCGCCAACGCCTACCTCGCGTTCTCTGCAATGCTGATGGCCGGACTGGACGGCATCCAGAACAAGATTCATCCCGGCGACCCGATGGACGTGAACATCTACGATCTTTCGCCGGAAGAGTTGAACAAGGTCGGGCAGATGCCCCGTGACCTCACCGAGGCGCTTGAGGCGTTGCAGGCCGATCACGAATTCCTGCTCAAGGGCGATGTCTTCACCAAGGACATCATTGACTATTGGGTGGACTACAAGGTCTCCGAAGAGGTCGCGCAGGTGAACTCCCGACCGCACCCGCACGAATTCTCGCTGTACTTCGGGTACTGATTCCGGTATATCCGGGGGGGTGAACTTGCTCCCGGATTGTCATGGACCTCAGCACTTGGATTCGCCAGCTTCTCCCGCTTTCGCCTGAAACCGCCTGGCGGGAGCGGCTGGCCTCCGCTCCGTTTCCCTTCCCTGAATCGGACCCCGGCACACTCGCCGCACTCCTCGAACCCCTTGCCGCCCTGCCGGGTTTTCCGGAACACGCCGAGCTTGCCCTGTCGGCCCTGCTGACCAGCGGCAGTCCGGAATCGGGGTTGCGTCAGCTTCACGATTTTCTTGCCGCCTACCACGAAAAGCGCGGCCAGTCCTTCGATTTTTCCCGACCGCACATCACCGCGCTGCTCACGATTTTCGGGCGCAGCGAATTTCTGTCACGACGGCTGATCCGCACACCCGCATGGGCCGACGCACTCTGCGGCTCGGAGTTTGTGACGCAGAAAAAACCGCTGGAGGTCATGTCGGAGGAACTGGAAGCCCGGATTCGTCCGGCAACCCCGCTCTCGCTGCCCGACCTCAAAAATCTGCTGCGCCGTTACAAGTACGAGGAGTTCCTGCGCATCACCATCCGGGACTTGGCGGAAACCGGGCCGTTTGAGGAAACACTGGAGGAACTGTCGTCCCTCGCCGTGGTCCTTATCCGCATCACCCTGCGGGAAGCCACGCGGCTGGCGTTGGGGGAAAAATTTCAGGGACAGTGGCCGTTTCTTGTGCTGGGCATGGGCAAGCTCGGCGGACACGAACTCAACTACTCCTCCGATGTGGACCTCATCTTCGTCCACGACTACGAACCGCTTTCCGGAGACGACGAGCGCGATTACACCCTGCGTCCCAAAATCGCCCGGCAGTTCATTGACGTGCTGAGCGACACCACCACCGAAGGCTTCCTCTTCCGCGTGGACATGCGGCTGCGTCCCGGCGGCGACCACAGCCCGCTGGTGGTTTCGCTCGACGAAATGGAGGCGTACTACTCGGCGCGGGGCGAGCTTTGGGAACGGCAGGCGCTGGTCAAGGTTCAGGTGCTGGCGGGCAGCCCGGAGGTGGGCGATCACTTCCGGCGCATGATCCAGCCCTTCGTGTTCAGTCGCCTGCTCGACGAACGGCTGCTCAAGGAGATGGAGCGCGTCAAGGGCCGCATCGAAAAAGAACACCTCCGCGAAAATCACCTCAACGTCAAGCTCGGTGTGGGCGGCATCCGTGAGATCGAATTTTTCGTGCAGGCGTTCCAACTGCTCTACGGCGGACACCGCCCGACCTTGCAAACACCCGGAACACTGACCGCGCTCGCCCAACTTGAGGCGCAACAGCTCGTTCCGGAAACCGACCTCGACACCCTCCGACAGGCCTACGTTCTGCTCCGCCGCTTGGAACACCGACTGCAACTCCGGGAAGAACACCAAACCCACACCATTCCTGCCGAAACCCCAGCCCAGCAACGGCTGGCCCGCTCCCTCGGCTTGCTGGACCTTGATCCGGAACGAGCGCGGCAACGGCTGATTGCGGAAGTGCTGGACACGATGGCGAAGGTCCGGACCATCTTCGGCGGACTCTTCAGCGACGAGCATGTGGAACTAGAAGCCTCCCTGCGCAACAGCACACGCTTCCAGCACTTCTCCCCAGACGAGCAAACCCTGCTGGAAACCGTGGCGCGGCAGTTGGCTCCCCGGCTCCGGGAACGTCCGGATCGTCCGCTGAATGTGCGGTTTCAGCAACTTTTTGAGCGCATCGGCCCACGCTTTCAGCACTACCGGAGGCTCACCGAACGCCCCTCTTCACTCTCGCGTCTGGCCCGCATTGCCGAAACCAGCGAGCTGCTTTGGCGGCACCTGCTCAATCACCTCGAACTGCTGGAACTGCTGGAGTCTCCGGTGCTGGAAATTTCCCGGAACGCGTGGGAGCAGCGGCTTCAGGAGTTGCTGGACGGCTGTGAGGACGAGGAATCTGAGATTGACCAACTCCGCAAGTTCAAGCACGAAATCACCTTCTTGATCGGCAGTGCGGAGTTGGAAGGGCTGATTAGTTACGAGCAGGCCCGCAACGGCCTCACGCTGCTGGCCGAGGTGATCCTGCACGCCGCCCTCGGACTCGCCCAAAAGTACCTCGCCCGCCGCTACGGAACGCTGCTTGCCGAGAACGGCGTGGAGCCAGGATTTGCCATCGTCGGCATGGGCAAGCTCGGCGGCGATGAACTCACTTATCACTCCGACCTCGACCTGATTTTCCTGCACAGCGGCGCGGGCCTCACCTCCGGGCCTAACGAGATCGAGGCGCAGGAGTACTGGATTCGCGTCACCCAGCGGCTCATCTCGATCCTCACCACCGTGACGCGCACGGGCTACGCCTACAAGCTCGACACGCGGTTGCGCCCTTCCGGAAACGCCGGGGTGTTGGTCACATCCTTCGAGAGCTATCTGCACTACCACCAGTCCTCGCAGCCGTGGGAGCATCAGGCGCTCATCAAAGGCCGGATTTCCGGAGGGGTCGGCGAAGCGGCGTGGTTCGAGAACGTTTCGCAGGACATCCTCCGCGCCACCTACGAATGGACTCCGCCGCAAGACCTCGCCGTGCAGATTCTGCACCTCCGGGGCCGCAAGGAGCGCGAGCTTGCTGGAGAAACCGAACGCCGCCGCAACCTCAAGGAAGGCCGGGGCGGACTGCTCGATGTCGAATTCCTCACGCAATACCTGCAACTCCTGCATGGCCCCACGCACCCCGAATTGCGCACCCCGCAAACCCTCACGGCACTGGAAGCCTTGGCCCGGCTCAAGCTGCTGCCCTCGGAAACTGCCGACGAACTCAAACGCGGCTACACCCTCTTGCGGCTCGTTGAAAACGGACTGCGCCTGCTCTATGATGAATCCACCAACACCTTGGACCTTGACCAGCTTCCGGATGACATCATCACACCTCTGCTGCGCCGACATGGATTTGACGTGAACTCGCTCGCCCCTGCCGTCTTGCACGCGACCTCACGCATTCGCGGGCACTTCCAGTCCGTCTTCAACGCTGAGTGAGCATTGTCATTGCATACTGATAACTGTTCACTGATCACTGTTCACTGACCCTTGTTACTTCAACTGCGCCTGCAAAACCTCGCCACCATCAAGGAGCTTGAGGCGGAGTTCGACTCCGGCTTCAGCATCCTCACCGGGGAAACCGGGGCGGGGAAGTCCATCATGATTGACGCGCTGCTGCTCGTGTTGGGCGGACGCGGCGACGTGGGCTTGATCCGCACGGGCGAAGAGCAAACGGTCGTTGAAGCCGTCTTCGACTTGTCGCAAGTGGCGGGTGTCCGCACCCTACTCGAAGAGGCCGGAATCCCTGCCGAGAACGAACTCATCCTGCGCTGCGTGATCCCGCGCAAGGGACGGCAACGCCGTAGCATCAATGGTGCGGCAGTCACGATGGAATTTCTGAAAACCCTCGGCCAGCAGTTGGTCAACATTCACGGCCAGCACGAAAACCAAGCCCTGCTTCAGGTCGGCACTCACCTCGAATTCCTCGATCAGCACGGCAAGCTTGTGTCGCTCCGCAACACCGTCCGGGAAGCTCACTCCGCACATCAGCAGGCACTTGCGGAACAGCGCGACCTCGCCCAACGGCTCTCCGCCCGGCAGGCCCGCATCGAGGAACTGACGATCATCCGGGAGGAACTGGAGGAACTCAACCTTCAGGAAGGCGAGGACGAAGCGCTACAACAGGAAGTGGCCCGGCTCTCCAACACCGAGCGGCTGTCCCTGCTGGTGGGGCAGGTGCCTGCGCTCTTGCACGATGACGAGGGAGCGGTTCTCACGCAACTCGAATCCGCCCGCCGCACCCTCAGCGAGGCCGAGCGCGTGGACCCCACCTGCACGACAATGCGCGAAGCCTTGGAATCCGCGCTCTTCCAGCTTGAGGACGTGCATCAGGAGGTGGCGCGCTACACCGCCGGAATCGAGGAGAACCCGGAGCGGCTGGCGTGGATCAACGAACGGCTCAACCGCATCCAGCGGCTCCAGCGCAAGCACAAACTGGACTCCGGCGAGGCACTGCGCGGCTTGCTGGACTCCGTGATCGCGGAACTGGAGGCACTGGAGCATTTGGAAGAAGACGGCCAAGCACTGGCGGAGCGCATTGCCGCATGTGAGGCGAAGCTGAAAAAGGACTCCGAAACGCTCTCGGAACGCCGCCAAAAAGCCGCCCGCAAGCTCGACTCCGTCGTCGTCCGGGAACTGCGTCAGCTCGGCATGGAAAAAGCCCGCTTTGAAACACAGCTCACCCTCCGCGAAACCGACGGCCAGCCGCAGTGGACCCCCTCTGGCATGGACCGCGTGGAGTTCCTGCTCTCGGTCAACCCCGGACAAGCCCTGCGCAACCTCGCCAAGGTCGCGTCCGGTGGAGAGCTTTCGCGCATCATGCTCGCCCTCAAAACCGTCCTCACCTCGCCAGACACGGTGGAAATCCTCATTTTCGACGAGGTGGATTCCGGAATCAGCGGGCGGGTTGCAGAAATCGTCGGCCAAAAGTTGCGGTCGCTCGGCACCCGTCACCAGACACTTTGCATCACCCACCTGCCGCAGATCGCCGCCTTTTCCGAACACCACTACGTCGTCAGCAAGGAGCTGCGCCAAAACGCCACCTTCACTTCCATCGCACGCCTGGAATCACCGGACGAGAAAACCGCAGAACTCGCCAAGCTGCTGGGGAGTTCCGAGGTCGCCTCCAAGGCCGAACAGTTGGCCCGCGACATGCTGGCCCGCGCCCAGAGCCTTTCCACGTAGCACACCCCGATTTCGGCACACTCGTTGCTGAAGTGTTAAGGTTCCCTGCGAACCCGCACCTGCTCACGCCACCATGAATTTTCGAGGCCACCTCACCGGAGGACTGCTGGCCGGAGCCGTCACTGCTTCGGTCGCCGTTGGCACCAAGTACGTTTCGGTGTCTGCGGAAGCGCTTCAGCAGTTCACGGAAAACCCCCTGCACTGGCAAGGCGAGGTGCAAACGCTCATCGGCCTCTTCCTCGCCACCCTCTTCATGGCGCTGTTCCCGGACCTCGACACCGCCTCGGTCCCGCAACGCTGGTTCTTCCGGGGCATGTTCGTGCTGCTCGCCTTTCTCTTTTTCACACGGCAGATGGAACTGTTCGCCATCCTCGCCTTTGTCTCGCTGCTGCCTGTGATGCACAAGCATCGGGGCTGGACCCACTGGAAAATCACGCCGTGGGTCATTGCGCTGTTCCTTGCGGTCGTCTTCGAATACTTCCGGGTGAAGGATTTGTGGCTTCAGGAATTTTCATGGGCGAGGGTTTGGGCGTTTCTTCAGCAGTTCTGGATGTACGTCTTTGCCTGCGTGCTGGGGCACTACACGCACCTGCTGCTGGATTCACGGCAAATCCGCTGGCTGCCCTTCATCCGCAACTCCGCAAACCACCACTGAGCAATGGCCCAAGCCCTTTCCGTCACGGATGTCGCCTTTGCGTTTCTGCTCATTGCCATTGTGGGCGTCATCCAGTGGCGCACGGGCGGACGGCACGGGACCACGCTCTACGCCTCGGTGCGGATGGTGGTGCAGTTGGTGGTGGTGGGCTTTGTGCTGGTGTACATCTTCGAGTCCAGCAACGCTTGGGTGTCGTTACTGGTGCTGGCCGTGATGCTGACGGCGGCGGGCTACATTGCGATGCGGCCCGTGCAGGATCGTTCGCTGCGGCACTACGCGCTCATGCTGCTCGCCCTGAGCGCAGGAGGTCTGCTCTCCCTGCTTTATGTGCTGTTCGCCGTGTTCGACCAAAGCTATCCGTTTGAGCCGAGGTTCGCCATTCCGCTGGCGGGCATGTCGCTGGCCAGCGCCATGAACACGCTCAGTCAGTCCGCCGAACGCTACGAGGCCGAACGCTCCCACGGACAGGACGCGACGGCGGCCCGCGCCGTGGCCTTTGATGCAGCAATGATTCCACGGGTGAATGGGATGCTGGCGGTGGGCGTGGTGTCGCTTCCGGGCATGATGACCGGACAGATCCTCGCCGGGGTTTCACCCCTGCTCGCGGTGCGCTACCAGATCGTGATCATGTGTCTGCTCTACGGCGCGTCCGGCATCGCCGCATCCGTTTACCTGCGGCTGCGAGAGCAACTTCGCACTCCTTGACGGAATCGGCGATTTTCGCTAGATTAGGGGAAAGTAACCGTCCTGCACAAAAGGAATTCATGGAACCCTTGAGTCTTGAAGAAGCCCAACAACAACTGCCACAACTCGTAGCGGCAGCACTGGATGGGGAAGAAGTGCTGATCACTCTCCCGAACAAACCCAAGATCCGGCTGACTCCCCTACCTCCAAGCATAAAAACTCAGGGATATGGCGACCTTGCTCTGAGTCCGGAAGCCCTCGATGCGGCTTTCAGTGATGCGGTTGAAGCGGAGGTTGCTACGTTGTTCCAAAGCAATCTGGAAACTCCGTGAGACTCCTACTCGACACTCATGTTGCCTTGTGGTGGTTTTCGGCCCACCCCCGACTTCCCAACAAAGCCAAAATCCAAATTGCCGAATCTGAGTGCTTTCTTAGTGCCGCCTCCATCTGAGAGGTGGCCATCAAGCACCGACTCGGCAAACTGGAGGTTTCGCCTCAGCATGTGATTGAGGTTTCTCGGACTTCAGGGGTGAACCTGCTCTCCGTTACAGCGGAACATGCTGCGGCCACCCATCACCTTCCTCTCTTGCACCACGATCCGTTTGACCGAATGCTACTGGCTCAAGCACGGCTTGAAGGATTCACTTTGTTGACGGGTGACAAGGCGATGCTTTTGTATGGAGACCCGACCCAAGACATTCGTTCAGGAACGTCAAAAACGTAATTGAGATTCTGACTCAGCCCGCGACTGAAACAAATCCGCGAACTCGGATTCCGGATCGGGGCGCGAGAGCAATTGGTCGAGGGCTTCCGGGCAGTTGAGTTGGCCTTGGATGACCGCATCCACGACCGTGCAGATGGGTAGGTCGAGTCCATGCTGTTGGGCGAGTTGTCGGACGGCCCCGGCGTTTTCCATGCCCTCGATCACAGTGCGTCGCCCTTCCAAATACTCCGCCAGCGACTGTCCGCTTCCGAGCGCGAGGCCGAGGCTGTAGTTGCGAGAGAGGTTCCCGGTGGCGGTCAGCACCAAGTCCCCCAAGCCCGCCACGCCAGAGAGCGTTTCCGGACGCCCGCCCAGCGTCACGCCCAGCCGCATCATTTCGGAGAGGCCCCGGCTGATCAGCGCCGCCCGTCCGCTCAGTCCCAAGCCCATGCCGTCCGCAATTCCAGCGGCAATGGCGATCACGTTTTTCATGGCACCGCCGACCTGCACACCCACCAAGTCCGTGCTGGGATAGAGCCGGAAGCGCGAGGAGCCGAGTTGCGTTTGCAGCCGCCGCAAGCGTTCGGAATCGGTTCCAGCCAACACCGCCGCCACGGGTTGCCCTGATGCCACGTCCGCCGCAAAGGTGGGCCCGGAAAGCACCTGCACTCCGCCCAACTGCGGCCAGCCTGTGGTGCAGACCTCGCTGAGCAATGCGTTGCCGGGGCCAAAACCTTTGGTCGCCAACACCACGTCATGCCCGGCGGTGAGCGCTCCGGACAGGGTTTCGACCACCCACGTCATCGCGTGCGAGGGCACGACGACCAGCAGCGTTTTCACACGTTCCGGAAGCTGCTCGACGGCATCCACCACCTCGATTTTGGAATGGGAGGCGTTCGTGCTGAGCTTGTCGAAGTGCGGACGCTCGACCTCTTCGACAATCCCCTCCACAGGCAGTTTCACACCGGGCAAAAACAGCGTGTTCTCGCGTTGCTGACGGATGGACTCGCGCACCTCCGCTTCCCGCGCCCAGAGGTGGACGGAGCGCCCCTGCCGGGCCAGATGCAGGGCGAGGGCGGTGCCCCATGCCCCGGCTCCGAGGACTCCGATTGCGCTTGGGTTGTGGTCGTTCATGCGGAACAATTGCTGTGATCTGACGGTTCTGCAAAAAGTCGAGAACCCTAAAAAGTTTACCCACCACAGAGAACACAGAGAACACAGAGGATGGTTTTGCTGTTTTTTCCTCTGTAAACTCTGTGCCCTCTGTGGTGAGCTTGTTTGGGATTCCAAGCTGTTTACGGGCTTGCCACAGGTTTGGCTTCCCAGCCTACGCAGAACCTCCCAAACCGCAACGCCAAAACAAGAATCTTGACCATGACCTCCTATCGAATTGCCGCGCTCAACGGCGATGGCATTGGCCCCGAAATCACGCAGGCCACGCTCGCCGTGCTAAAAGCCGCCCTGAAAAATCATCCCGAACTGCAAATCGAGTGGCTGCGCCTGCCGATGGGTTTCGAGGCCATCGAGAGCCACGGGCATCCGCTCCCGTCCTTCGTGCTGCCGGAGTTGCAGAACTGCCACGGCTGGATTCTCGGCCCCCACGATTGCGCGGCCTATCCGGAAGAATTCCAATCCGAACTCAACCCCAGCGGCACGATCCGCAAGCATTTTGACCTCTACGCCAACCTGCGGCCCGCCCGCAAGATTCCGGGCCTGCCAAGCGTGGTGGAGGCGATTGATTTGGTCATTGCCCGCGAAAACACGGAGGGCTTTTACGCCGACCGCAACATGCACTGGGGCACAGGCGAGTTCCTGCCCGTTCCGGGGGTTGCGCTGGCGGTGGGGGTCTTCACGGAAAAAGCGGCGGAGCGCATCGCCCACACCGCGTTCCAACTGGCCCGGAGCCGACGCAACCACGTCAGCATCGTCCACAAGGCCAACGTGTTGCGGGCGACCACGGGGCTGTTTCTGAAAACCTGCCGCCGCGTGGGCGAGCAGTATCCGCAGGTGCGGGTGGAGGACTACCACATTGACGCGATGGCCGCGCACCTCGTGCGACGTCCCGCCGAGTTTGACGTGATCGTCACCACCAACATGTTCGGAGACATCCTCTCGGACTTGACGGCGGAACTCGCGGGCAGCCTGGGCACGGGCGGGTCCGTCAACGCCGGGGATCGGCACACGATGGCACAGGCCATCCACGGCGGCGCTCCCGACATCGCCGGAAAAGGCGTCGCGAATCCCACCGGACTGCTGCGCTCCAGCGTGCTGCTCTTCCAGCGGCTGGCCCGCCAGCATGACGATCCGGGGCTGGAGGCCTTGGCAAACACGGTGGATCAGGCGCTCGACACCACCCTGACCTCCGGAGTCCACACTCCCGATCTCGGCGGCACCGCCTCCACCAACGAATTCGCGCAGGCCGTCATCGCCCGGCTTTGAC
>CAZQXS010000021.1:37992-39321 GCA_964597275.1 uncultured Pseudomonadota bacterium
ACTTCAGCCCCGCAAGGGCCAGCCCTTTTTTGAAGCGCATCATGCCTCCCGGATAGGTCTGCTCAAGGTGGGCTTGGCTGAAGCTCGGGTTCATTTCCAGTGTCTTGGCCAGTGCCGCCTCCGCCTCTGCCTGCTTGCCGAGCAAGGCGCTGATAGCGGCAAGCCCGGCAAAGGCCTGAAAGACCGCATTCGGATGGCTGGCCGCTTTCTTGGCCCATTCTAGGGCTTCCTCATCCCGCTCCAGCAGGTTTGACAGCACCCACGCCTTGATGTTCTCAAAGGCCCAGAGCAGGGGATCGTTGGGGCTGAGTCGGATCGCATTGTTGATCAGTTCCAGCGCCGCCTCGCCATCGCCATTCGCCATCAGATAGGCTTGGGCCAGCCCGTGGTAGGCGTGGGCGTAGCTCGGATTGAGGGCGATGGCCCGCTTGAGTTCCTGATCTGATTTTTCCGGCTGATGCGAAAACGCAGCCGCTCGTCCCAGCGCGTAATGCGCAAAGGGATCCTGATCGTCCAGCACCACGGCCCGTTCTGCGTGGGTCACGGCCTTCTCGATGCAGTGCTTGGGGTCGTCGGTGAAATTGGACAGCACCATGATCAGGTAGCCCACCGAAAGCCCGGCCTGCGCCGTGGCAAACTCCTCGTCCCGTGCGATGGCCTGCTGGTAGAGCGTGATGGCGGTCTCGACGTTTTCCTTGGAGAACTGGTACATGTGCCACTGCGCCTGCTGGAACAGGTCCCACGCTCCCATGTTTCCGGCGGTCTTGCGCCGTGCGCGCTGGCGTTCGGAGCGGGCCAGTTCCGGCTCGATGGAGGCGGCGATGGTCTCGGTGATCTCGTCTTGCAGGGCGAAGATGTCGTCGAGGTTGCGGTCGTAACGTTCCGTCCAGAGGTGTGAGCCGCTGTTTGCTTCAATGAGTTGGGCGGTGATCCGCACCCTTGCTCCGGCCTTGCGCACGCTGCCCTCCAGCACATATTCCACCTTGAGCGCCTCTGCGACCTCGCGCACGTCCACCGCCTTGCCCTTGTACACGAAGGTCGAGTTGCGGGCGATCACCGAGAGCCAGCGGTAGCGGGAGATCACCGAGATGATGTCCTCCGTGATCCCGTCCACAAAGTACTCCTGCTCCGGATCACCGCTCATGTTGTCGAAGGGCAGTACCGCGATGACAGGGACTTTCGCATCGGCTTCGGCAGCGTTCGGGGACGATGCAGGAGACGGATCGGCAGGCTTGGCGGCAGACGCATCGGCAGGAGCCTCCTCCCCCTCGTGCCCCAGCAGCACCTTGAAGGTCGGCACGGGTTCCTCGATGTTCTTCATCTCCCGCG
>CAZQXS010000022.1:0-10498 GCA_964597275.1 uncultured Pseudomonadota bacterium
GCGGATGAATTTTTTATCCGCGTGATCCGCGGCCTGTTTTTTGATCCGTGGGCATCCGCGCAATCCGTGGCTTCTCTTTTTTTCTGTGTGATCCGTGGCCTCATCCCGTGTGGCTACTGACTGAACCAGCGGTTCTGGCTCAGCAGGTGGTAGGTGAGGTGATCGAAGGCGATCAGCTTGGCTTCCAAATCCGCCTGAATCGTTCCGGAGGGGTCTTCGGCGTTCAGCTTCAGTCCCACGGTTTGCTGGAGGGAGTGCTGCAGAAACCCTTGGGGCGCGTAGAGGTTGACCAGGGGGCCTTCCTTGATGACGGCAAATCCCGGACCCGGCTGGAAAAGGTCGCTGCCGATGGCGGAGTACGCGCCCGCGAGGTCGAGCAGGTTGACGATGGTGGGCAGCAGGTCGGTCTGCGAACTGAACTTTTCTGAAATCTGGGGCTTGAGGTGCCGGGGGGCATAGACGATCAGCGGGACGCGGAAGCGGGCGTAGGGGTCGTTGCTCTGGAAGTGCGCAAGCGCGTGGTCCGCCGTGATCATGAAGACGGTGTCGTCAAAGTCCTCGCGCTTGCGGAACTGCTGCAAGAACTCGCCAATTGCCCAATCCGTGTAGTGCAGCATGTTGAGGTAGCCGCCTTCGGTGTCGCTGCCATGCTCGTACTGGTTGAACGGGGGTTGGAGCTTCACGAACGGGGTGTGGTCCGCACTGGCGTTCACAAAGGCGAAGAACGGCCCGTGCGTGTCTTCCAGCCGCTGGAGCAGGTACATGAGCGCGTCGTAGTCCCAGCCCAGCGGACGCTCCCGGTCGTGCGGGTAGTCCAGCAGGATCGGGATGTCCTCGTTGCCAAAGTAGTTGGAGAATCCGGCGGAGGCGGCAATCGCGTCCAGCCAAAAGGATTCCCGGCGTGTGGTCGTGATGAAAATGTGCTGGTAGCCGTTGGCTGCTGCGAGCGCGGCCAGCCGCGAGTAGTTCACGGAAAGCGAGGTGAGGTCCGGCATTCCGGGCAGGGGGGGCACTCCGGTGACAATGGACTGGATGCCGTCCACGCTGCGCTGGCCGTTGGCGAAGAAGTTGGTGAAGGTGACGCCTTCACGAACCAGACGGTCCAGATTGGGGGTGACGTTGTAGTTGTGGTTGGAAAGCGCGTCCACGTATTTCGAGGTCAGGCTTTCGACCATGAGGATGACCAGATTCTTGGGACGGGCCGAGGGCATCTGCTGGGTTCGGATTCGCTCCAGGGGGTATTCCGGATTGGCGGGATTCCGAAGGCCCAGCACCTTGGCGTACTGCTCCACCGGCTGGGCTTCGCGAGGGATGAACTGGCTCGTCATGCTGTAGCGCGTTGCCGTGAAGACTCCGTTCAGGGCAAGGTTGCCCATCGCACTGTTGCCGTGCTGGTAGGCGTCCACCACGGAAAGGGGCTTCATCTGAAAGCCCCCACGGGCGATCAAGACCAGAAACAGGAAGAAGCCCACGATGGCAACGACCGAATGCTGCCGGGGTCGGTGGTATTTTCTGGCGAATCTCAGGTAGAGCGGGTACCCTAGCAACGCTAAAAGCACCAGCCCCGCCAAGGCGATTCCGTTGGCTTTGGCCTCGGAGAGCAGGTAGTCCGTGTCGTTGAGCAGGAAGGCCAGTTCGTTGGTCACATGCCGCTTGACGAAGCTGAAGTAGATCAGGTCGGCGGCAAGAAAGAGGACCATCCCGATCAGCGTCAGGTAAAGGATCGTGTGGACGACTCCCTGATAAATCCGGTGGTCCGTGAAACGCATCGGGAAGCACAAGCACAAGAGCGGCACTCCGATGTAAACGCTGATGACCGAGAGATCAAAGCGGGTTCCCACAGCAAAACTTTGCGCGAGTTGCAGAAGGCTCAGCTCACGGAACAGGTCGGGGTAGAGCAGCAGGGTGAGCGTCCGGAAGCCCAGAAGCACCAACAGAAAAAGCAGCAGCACACTCAAGGGGGCGATCAGCTTGGCCGCAATTTTTCTTGGATTGAATGAATTTGCAATTTTATGAAGGATTATCATTACAATTGTGTGGATGACTCAGTGTTGCTGCCCATCCTGAAGAAATTGGTTTTTGCTCCGCTCCACAAGCTGGTGCCTCTTGGCATTCCCGCCAATTTCCTGACCCTGTTTTCCGTGGCCTTGATGTGGTGGGGCTTTTTCGAGTTCCTGACCACGAAGACGCTGACCTCGCAGCACGCCCTGCTTGCCGCCGTGGTGGTTTGGGGATACGTCGTGTTCGATCACTTTGATGGAATGCAGGCCAAGGCGACCTCCACCAGCTCTCCACTTGGGGAAATCCTCGATCACTACAGCGATGTCTTCAACGGGCTGATCGTCATTTACCTCTGCTTCCGTGTGCTTGAAATGGAGTTGGGGCCGATGTTCCTCATCGTCATCTGGCTCAACTGCATCGCCTTTGCCATCACCTACGTGGAGCAGCAAATCCGCAAGGAACTGTACTTCGGCCCGATCGGCTCTCTGGAAGGCGTGATCTTGGTGATCGTGGTGATGCTCAGTTGTGCAACCGAGTCCGGGATACGCTTCTGGCAGACCCCTCTCGTGTTGGGGCAGCCCGCCTACATGCTCATCATCGGTGCCTTCGCCGCAGGATGCTTCTTCACGGTCTTGGGAGGCCGCCAACGCTTGCAGCAACTCCCGCCGCGCTTCATTGAATTCTCAATCAGCGGCTCCGTGCTGCTGGGCCTGTGCCTGTACTTGCAGCTGCACTGGTTGGTGCCGTTCTTCCTCATCAGCAGCTACAGCGCAGACTTCATCCTCAAGGCCATGCAGGGCGTTTTCTTTGAAACCTCCCGCCTGCATCCCGACCGCTTCGCTGTGCCCGTGACGCTGGCGGTGGTGCCTTGCGGGTATTTTGACCTGAGTTACGAGGTGGTGTTGCTCACCTACGGAATTTACCTGTGGCTGGAAATCCTGCCCAGAGGGGTCCGCCTGTTCACGCAACTGCGGGAGTACTGGGTGTGGTGGAACCCCCGCACCTAGAGTGTGCGGTTCGCCCTGAGCGTGTCGAATGGGCGAACCCCGTTCATACTTCGACAAACTCAGCACGAACGGGGAGGGAGCCGTTGCCGAAATTTGTACGTCCTGACCTAAAAGTGCATCTCTAGGGCAACTCCGCCCCCAGTGATTCCAGCTTCGTCACCAACGCCTTGGCCGTGTCCTCCGCAAGCGGGAGGAAGGGCGGCAGCATCCGGTTCCATGCGGCGTCTCCGCGACGTTGGGCGAAAATCCCCTTGAGGGCGGACGCGAGCGGATGTTCCTGAATCGCCAGTCGCTGCGCCGTGAGCTTCTCCTGCTCCGCCTGCGCCGTGCCAACCTCACCAGCCGTCCATGCCGAATACACCGTTTTGCATCCGGGGGCGAGTGCGTTTCCAGTGGCGGTGATGCAGCCCGCTCCGCCGATTTCGAGGATGTCGAGCAGGAATTTCTCCGTTCCGGCAAACACCGCAAAATCCGGCACCTCCTTGCACACGGCAGACATGTTCTCCCACTTCCCGGAACTGTCCTTGATGCCTGCGGCGACGGCCCCCAACTCCTGCTTGAGCCGCTTCAGCAGATCAAGACTGAAGGGCACTCCGGTGAGTTGCGGAAAGTGGTAGAAGACGATCCGAAGCCGGGGTTCGTTGACCGCGTTCACGAGGTCTGCGAAAAAGCGGAACAGCGCCTCGTCGGAAACGGGTTTGTAGTAAAACGGGGGTAGCACCAGCACCGTGAAAATGCCGTGATCCACCGCCAGTTGCGTTTGCCGAACCGCGTCCTGAAACGAACACGACCCTGTGCCGATCATGAGTTTTTCGGGAGGCAGGCGTGTGCCCGCCAGTTTGATGACGGATTCCCGCTGTGGCCCCGTGAGGCTGTTGGCCTCGCCCGTGCTACCCAGCAGGGCCACACCGTCACAGCCACTCTCCAGCAGCCAGTTGGTGTGGTCCGCCAAGCGGGACAGGTCCGGGGTCAGAGTCTCCGTGAAGGGCGTGAGCGCGGCGGTGAAAACTCCGCGTAACGAGGAATTGGAATCAGGCATGGAATCAAAATCAGGTGAAATTGAAGATATGAGGCGTTGGCCGTATGATTTGGAGCATCGTGCGATTCATTCGTCATTCCCGCGCAGGCGGGAATCCAGCCCCACGGCCGTTTGCTCTGGATTCCGGGTCTGCGCTCCGCTCCGCCCGGAATGACAAGATTGAATCGGTCATTGCAGAAAAATTCTGGCAAAACTCAACGAGCGCGATTCAACCCAAAAGTTTGGAAGAGTCCGGGGGGGCAGTCAAGTCTGACGCATCATCCGGCCCCTCAAGAAGCCGCAGGCTCCAAGGCGAGTTTGCGCAGTTCGTAGCGCAAGACCTTGCCCATCGTGTTGCGGGGCAGGGCATCGAGGAAGCGAAATTCCTTGGGGTGCTTGAAGCGGGCGAGCCGTTGCTGGAGATGCGCCTTGAGGGCATCCGGCGTGATGGCTTCCGGGCTGCGGGTGATGATGAAGGCAACGGGCACCTCGCCCCACTGCGCATCCTCGCGTCCTACCACGGCGGATTCGACCACGGCGGGATGCTCGTTGAGGGTGGCTTCGACTTCGGCGGGGTAGATGTTTTCGCCTCCGGAAATGAGGATGTCGCGCTTGCGGTCGTGGATGAAGAGGAAGCCGTCTTCGTCGCGGTAGCCCACATCGCCGCTGCGGTACCAGCCGTTCTGAAAGACTTCGGCGGTGGCTTCAGGGTTGCCCCAGTATTCGCGCATCACGTTGGGACCGCGCACCCAGAGTTCGCCGGGAACATGGTCTGGAGCCTCGTTGCCGTCCTCATCCACCACCTGCACCTCGCAGTGCAGGGCGGGTTTTCCGGTGGAGCCGATTTTTCGATAGGCGTCTTCGCGTCGCAACACCGCCGCGATGGGGCAGGTTTCGGTGGAGCCATAAACCTGTCCGACCGGAATCCCGCGATTTTGAAAGCCCTCGATCAAGTCGAGGGGCACGACGGACGATCCGGTCACGACCATGCGCAAGCTGCCCAGGTCGGTGGCTGCCCAATCGGGATGCTGCAAGACGGCCTGCATCGTCACCGGGACAAACAGCACAAGCGAGGGCCGCAACTCTTGGATGAGCCGCAGCACCAAGCTGGGATCGAACTTGGGGGTCAGCGTTTGTTCGGCTCCGGCGTAGAGTGCGGGCGTGGTTTGGATGTTGAGCGGGCCAACATGAAAAAACGGCAGCACCGAGAGAACGTGATCCTGACTGGTGAAGTCGTGCAGATGCACACTGTTGAGCGCGTTCCAGAACAAAGCTTCCTGCGTGAGTACCGCACCTTTGGGGCGTCCAGTCGTGCCGGAGGTGTACACGAGCAACAGCGGCGCTTCGGGACGGATGTCCGGGTTGGCATCGGCTCCGTTGTCCGAATCCAGCAACCCCTCAAACGGCACCCACCCCGCCTGCTCGAATCCCAAGGCGACCCAGCGGTTTTCAGGCAGTGCGGCTTGGCAGTGTTCGGCGTGTTTCAGGAAATCCGACTCGCAGACCACCGCCGACACTCCGGCGTTGCGCAAAATGTATTCGTGTTCCGGAGGCGCAAGCCGCCAGTTGAGCGGCACGAGCATCGCCCCCAGCCGGGCACAGGCGAACAGCAGCGAAAGCTGGTCCGGATGGTTGTAGCCGAGGAAGGCGATGCGGTCCCCGCGTCCCACGCCCAACTCCGTCCGCAGTCCCCGCGCCAGCTTGCGCACGCGCTCCGCGAAATCGCCATAGCTCCACTCCCATGCCGCAGCCTCCGAATCGGGAAGGAAGCGCAGGGCGGTGCGGTCGGGGGTGAAATCCGCGTGTTTTTCGATCCAGTTGGCACAGTTCATGTCGGCAGGCTTGTCAGAAAATCACGGAGCGTTTGGTTGAAGGCGTCCGGGTTTTCCAAGTTCCCCAAGTGCCCCATGCCCTCAAGGCAAACGTAACGCGCACCCGGAATTTTGGAGGCCATCTTTTCCATCATCGGGGCGGGGGCGTTGGTGTCCTGCGCTCCGGAAAGCACTAGCACGGGCATCGTCAAATTCGGCAGGTTGGCCCGCTGGTCAAAGCCGACGATGCAGCGCACTCCCGCAGCAAATGCCTCGTTGGACACGGCTTGGATGCTGTGCAGGGCCAGCGACATCCCCACCGGATCGGAGCTGTCTCCGGTCAAGTCCTGCATCATTTGCGGTGCAAGGTCGGCCAGCGTCTTTCCGGCCTCCAGCGGTTCCAGCCGTTTCCGCACGAACTCCTGCTGCCATTCGCCGTCGGGCTTGCCAAACGCCGGGCTGGTCGCCGAAAGCGTCAGCGAGCGCACCCGTTGTGGGGCCGTGGCCGCAAACTGCTGGGCGACCATTCCGCCGATGGAGTGCCCCACGAGGTGCGCCGACTCAAAGCCAAGGTCATCCAGCACGTTGCCGAGATCAGTGGCGAGGTCCGGGAAGGTCAGTGAACCGCGAGAGTCCGAATCCGCATAGCCGGGCATGTGCCACGCAATCGCGTGGAAAGCGTTGCCGAATGCCCGCAACTGCGGTTGCCACGCTGTGCCGTCCGTCCCGACTCCGTGCAGGAACACCAGCGCCGGATGGTCCGGGCTTCCCTGCACTTCAACGGAAATGCCGCAGGGGAGTTTCATGCCAACTCTCCCTGAAGCTGGCCGTCCTGCACGATCACGTCGCCGTCGAGGGTGATGGTGCAGCCGCGCAGGGGCAGGTCGAAGTGCCCTTGGGTGTGGCGTCCGGCGAATTCGTTGGCTCCGGTGGAGTAGAGGAAGTTTCCGGCGAAGGCCCGCAGTTCGGTGCCGTTGAAGTCGCGCTGGTCGTACATCGTGAGCGCTTCGTAGCGGGCGTCGGGGTTCATGCCCCAGCCGACGTGCGAGACCGCATAGGCTTCCCGGTCGCCCCAGGCGGCGTAGTAGCGGCGCATCAGTTCCGCATCGGTGCCCTCGCCTTCGATGGCGACCACATAGTCGTCCTCGATTTGGAGCGTGATCGGGCGTTCGAGGTAGCGCTTGAAGGTGAGGTTGGCGTCGCCTGCGTCAAGGACGAGCGTGCCGTTGACCGAGTGTGCCTTGGGGAAAATCACCACCAAGCCGCCCGGCCAGTGGCTCACGGTTCCGGGACGGGCGGTGAAGCCCCAGACTCCGGAAACCGGAGCGTCGCTGAGGTTGATCGTGAGGTCGGTTCCAGCGGTGGAGGTCACGCGCATCTCGGACGCGGCCTTGGCGCGTTTGGCCGCGAGCTTCACCTTGGTCTGAAGTTCCGGGGTCGGCACGGTGCGCTCCAGCGCCTCTGGATGCTCGTTGCTGACCATCAGCATCCGTGCCCCGCCCTTGAGGATGTCCGGAAGTTCCGGGGCGTGCAGCAGCCCCTCCACCGTGCAGTCCACAACGAGTGTGCTGGAGGCGAGCGCCTGCACGACCGGGCCGATACCCTGAAGCGCATCGGAGGCACCCGTCGAGCGCACCGGAACGGGCGTGGTCTGCCGGGGCGTGGGCACGGTGATCCGGAAGGCGCGGGTGCCGAGTTGGTGCAGCGCGAGTTCGGCGAGGTGGACATTCAGGGGGCGGGACTGCGTTTCTGACAGCAGAGCGACCACGTCGCCTTCGCCAACCCCGCAGTTGCGGAACACCTCCACAAAAGCGTCAATCCACTTTCCTTCAATGCGATCTTGCAGCATGGCTCAGTCGTCGGTTTCGCCTTTTTCGTAAAGCGTTTCGCGCCCCAGTCGGTCGAGGCAGATTTCCGCCGTCCACGGCAGCATGAGCGCTCCGCAGCGGCTGTCGCGATAGAGCCGTTCGAGCGGCAGCGACTTGAGCATCGAGTGTCCGCCGCAGGTGCGGATCGCCAACTGGCAGATCTCGTTCGCGTTTTCCATGACCGTGTACTGCGTTGCGTAGGCCCGCAGGCGCGACTCCTTGCTGGGGTCCACCTTGGCTTCGCTCATCGTCTGGAACCAGAGCGACTTGGACTGCTCCAGCATGAGCCGCATCTGTGCGACCGCCACCTGCTTGACCGTGTGCATGCGGCGTTTGATGGGCGGCGCGTTCGGGACTTCGCCGCGCAGGTACTTGACCGTGAAATCGAACGCGCCCTGCATGATGCCCAAGTAGGTGGGCGTGAGCGTGGTGAACATGTGGGGCCAGCGCACGGCGGCTTGATGGTAGATTCCGGGAGGCATGAGCTGCGCTTCCTGCGGGATGAAAACGTCCTCGAAAATCAACGTGCGCGAAACCGTCCCGCGCATGCCCAGCGGATCCCAGTCGCCCACCACGGAAACGCCTTCGGCATCGGCAGGCACGGCGAGGTAGAGCGTGTCCCGCACACTGGCCTCGGCCTTCTCCTCGGTGGCGAGCACGCCGTAGTAGTGGGCGTGTCCGGAAAGTGAGGCGAAGACTTTTTTGCCGTTGATGAGCCAGCCGCCGTCCATGCGGCGGGCGGAAGTGCCGAAGGGCATTTTCCCGGCGGCGGCGGCGTTGCCCTCGGAGAAGGGCTGGGAGTAGATCTTGCCCTGCTGGAGGATGCGTTCGTAGTGCAGGGCGCGGTGCTGGTGATGGCTCTCGCGCTCCGCATCCGAGAGGTCGAGGTCGTTGGTGAGGTCGCCGCTCCAGAGCGTGGAACTGATGTGCATGTTGTAGGTCAGCGCGGTCGCTCCGCAGTAACGCCCGATTTCGGCGGCGACCAGCGCGTAGGTCTTGAGGTCCGCCCCTGTGCCGCCCTCGGATTGGGGAATGCACAAGCCCAAGAATCCGGCATCGGCGAGGTCGTGATAGTTCTCAGTCGGGAAAATCGCCTTGCGGTCCCAAAGCTCGGCGCGCTCGGCGAATTTGGACTGCCCTAATTCGCGGGCTTGGGCGGTGAGCCGGATTTGTTCCGGGGTCAGTTGCCACGCCTGCGGGTCAAAGATGGGAGCGTCCACGAATGCTCTTTCTCATTGGGTTGAAGAGGCAGACCGATGGCCGAACGCCACTGATCCTGAAGGATGAAATCTGGAAAACAGCCTAATCCGGACCTTCCAGAAAGGCAAGGTGTTTGAGGCTTAAAATAAGTGGGACGCTTGACTCCCCGCGGGCAGGGTGGTAGTTTTGGGATCACCAGCAACCGATCTAAACGACACGGAGGGGGCGTGCGACACAAGGCAATCTGGATCATTGGCGTGGTGTGGATGCTGGTGGCAGGCAGTGTCAACGCGGAGGAACTGCCACGCGGAGAGCGCATCCTCGCCTTCGACAGCGTGATCGAGGTCCACGAGGACGCCTCCCTGACCGTGACCGAAACCATCACCGTGGTCGCCCGCCAAGTCCGCATCAAGCGGGGCATCTACCGCGAGTTGCCTTCCGATATTGACTTCGATGTGCTGGAGGTGTTGCGGGACGGAACCGAGGAGCCGTACCGCATCGAGGACAACCGCATCTACATCGGAGAAGGCCCGCCCTACCTCTCTCCCGGAAAATACACCTACACCCTGCGCTACCAAGTGGACCACCACCTGTTGTTCCACGAGGAGGCTGACGAGTTGCAGTGGGACGTGACAGGACGCTGGGCGTTTCTGATTGACCGGATCACGGCACGGGTGGTGGTCCCTGCTGAAGTGGAGCAACACCTGCTCGACTCCGGAGACAATCGGCAGGACTACTGGTACCGGAAAAAATCACTCCCCACACTCTACGAAACCTTTGCGATTCCTTCAAAACGCTGGTGGCAGGAAAACAACGAGCAGGCCAGAGCGGGGATTTACAACGACAAGTACGTCATCAAGTTTTATGAGAACTCCGGATACAAAACGTATTTCGCCACCCAGCCTGTCGATTCCTGCGAAGCCTGCGAACTGTCGGCTGAAACCGAGAAAATCCGCGGTGAGGAGAGTTGGGGGTACGGACTGCGCTTGGGTGGAAACAAGGAGAATTCCATCCGGTTTCTCATCAGCGGCAATGGCCGCTACGCCATCCTCAAGGGGCTGGAGGACTCGGTTTTCCGGAACAAGGCCGGGAAGTGGGCGTTCTCTCCACACATTCGCACAGGGAATCAAGCGAACCACTTGAAGGTTGAACAACGTGAAGGGCAGCTCAGTTTTTGGGTCAATGGCAAATTGCTGGAACGCATCGAGGAGTCGCCCCACTTCCGCAGCCGCAGGGTCGGCTTCGTGGTTCACTCCAACGGCAAGAGCGCAACCGAGATTCGTTTCGACAATTTGCGCTACACCAAAACCGAGGAAGCGCATTCTTCCAAAACGGAGGACGTGCAGGCTCCGGAGGTTGCTACCGAAGCATCCCCGCTGTTCTTTGAAATCGCAGACACGATCAAAGCCAACACGAGTTTCCAGATCTTCGTGAAGTGGGAGTCGGGCTATGTGGAGCGGGGTTGGCGGGGAAGGCTGGCTTCGGCGGAGAGCCAAGGGCAGGAGTGGGGGGCTTCGGCGGAGCGTCGTTGGCAGGACTGGTGGGCCTCGATGGAACTTCCGGGTTGGTGGCCGGATTTTGGTTTTCTGGAGA
>CAZQXS010000022.1:10598-38849 GCA_964597275.1 uncultured Pseudomonadota bacterium
GTTGGTGGCCGGATTTTGGTTTTCTGGAGAACTGGTGGCCCGATATTTCATTACCTCAACTGACCACCTTTGACCGCCAGACCAACGCGCTGATTCTCGCAGGGGTGGCAGGCAGCGTGGCCGCATTCTATCTGCTGATTTGGCTGTTCTGGTTGCGTGACCCTCCCAAAGGCTTGCCCCGCTCCAGAACCACCCCTCCGGAGGGAATTTCCCCTGCCGCCGCGCACTACCTCGCCAACAAGGAATACGACGACCTCACCTTGGTTTGCGCCTTGACCAGTCTCGCCAGCAAGGGCTTTCTGGTCCTTCAATCCCTTGGACCCAAGACTGCGTATTCTGCGGATTACATCTGGGCTGTCAGCAAGCAGGACGATGCCCCCAGCAAGGAATTGTCCAAGGACGAGAAAGCGGTCTCCCGGTTGATTTTCAGTTATGAAACCACGGTGAAGCTCTCTAAAGACAACCGGGAACACCTCAAGAATTTGCGCTCCGAGCATGAGGAAACACTCCAGACGGAGTTGGACGATTCCCACATTCAGAGCCATTTTCGGTTTTTCTGGCTGGCAATCGGGCTGTATCTGCTTGCCGTTTCTGGCGTTGCGTGGTGGTTGCACGGGGAACCCACAGATTTGTTTTTCATGGGTCTCCTTTTTGGAATTGCGGGAATGGAGTTGCTTTTCAACGGGATTTCCAAGCTGAACCGTCGGTCAAACATCCCCGTTGGTGAGGTGTTAGCGACCCTGTTTTTTCTGGCTTGGAGCGGAGCTGCGCTGTTCACGGTTTGGAAATTCCTCAGTCCGGAGGTGTTGGTCTTCATGTTCGTGCTGCGGTTGCTGAATCGCTGGTTTTGCGGGAAGAACCAGACCTACACGGTGGAGGGCCGCAAGGTGATGGATCAGTTGGAGGGTTTCCGGGAACATCTGCTGCCGACCCCGTCCAAGGCCACTTCGTCACTTTCCGGAACCGGAGCAAGACGCTCCACCGCCGAACAATGGTTTCCCTATGCGGTTGCCTTGGGAGTCGAGCAGGAATGGAGAGCCGCCGCCGACAATTCCCCGGCCACTCCGGATTGGCTGGAAGGCGTGGCCTTGGCCGACCTCGCCGTGTTTGGAGCCGCCCTCAGTGCCACCGTTGCCGCCGCGACCTTCACGCCCTCATATGGACATGGGGGGCATGGTGGAGGCTTTGGTGGCGGCGGCGGCGGCGGCGGTGGCGGAGGTGGTGGCGGCGGCGGCGGTGGTGGGGGCCACTGACTTTTCCGGAAAAATCTTCAACGCCCCTGAAAATTCGGCTTCCGCTTTTCCAGAAAGGCCTGCCGCCCCTCGATGTAGTCCTCACTGCCAAAGCAGCGTTCCACCAAGGCTTGGCAGCCGTCCAGGTCACGTTCTTCCGCATCCTTGCCCAATTCCACGAAAATCTTCTTCATCGCAGCAATCGTCAGGGGGGCGTTGTCCGCAATGGTGGTGGCGTAGTCAGTCACAAACGCCGCGAGTTCGGCTTCCGGGACGATGCGGTTCACCAGCCCCATGCCTTCCGCTTCCTGCGAACTGAAGCGCCGTCCGGTGAAGGTGATTTCCCGCGCAAAGGCCGGCCCCACGATTTCTGCCAGACGACGGATGCCGCCGAACCCGTAGCCCACGCCCAGCTTGGCGGCGGGCAGGCCGAACTGGGAGGCTTCCGTGCAAATCCGCAGGTCGCAGCACAGGGCGAGCGCCAAGCCGCCGCCCATGCAAAAGCCCTGAATCTGCGCAAGGGTGGGCTTGGGGCAGGCACTCAGCAAGTCGGAGGCGGCTCCGGTGGCTTCGTTGTAGCGTTGGGTGTCCTCCACCGTGGCCCGTTCCGTGGCGAACTTGGAAATGTCCGCACCTGAGACAAACGCCTTGCCGCCCGCTCCAGACAGCACGATCACGCGAATTTCCGGATCGTCAATGAAATCCTGAATCACCGCCTTGGCGGTTTGCCACATCGCCAGCGACATGGCGTTGCGGCGTTCCGGATTGTTGAAGGTGAGGCGTCCAATGCGCCCGTCTTTTTCGGAAAGGATTTTTTCGGAATCTGAGGTCATGTCGTCTCGTGGTGTTGTGTTCTCGGCCATTCTTGAAACAATGAATGGTTTAGGTGAAAAATTGTGCCCTTGTTGTCATTGCAGAATCATGCCCGCTCCATCCTTGCTATTTTCCCGTGACCGCCTGCATGGTGCCGCCATCCTGCTGGTGGGCTTTGCCGGAGGCTGGCTGGTGATGCACTTGGGCATCCCGGCGGGACTGTTCATGGGGTGCATGGTCTTCAGCGGCATCTACCGCTTGGCCACCCCTGCCAAGATTGCAGGAATCGGCACATTTCACAAGGTGGGGCAAATTCTCATCGCCATCGTCATCGGTGCGTCCTTCCGGCAGGAGGTACTGGAACCGCTGAAGCTCGCGCTGCTGCCCGTTTTTGTGCAGATTGTCGTGCTGGTGGCAGCAGGGTTTTTGCTGGGAACGCTGCTTTCCAAATGGACTCGGCTTGACCGCGCCACCTCGCTACTGAGTTCGCTGCCGGGAGGGTTGCCCGTGATGGTGGGCTTGGCGGCGGACCTGAACCACAAGGTCCACGTCGTCGCGGTCATTCACTTTTTCCGGCTCACGGTGATCGTCTTCACCATGCCCACCCTGATTGCCATTGTCACCCCTTTTGCGCTGGGTGCCGGAGGCCGGGTTCCCCTGCCGATTGCCGAGCCAATGTCGTCCGCCACTCTGTTGTTCGTGATTGGAATCGGGATCGGCTGCTACCTGCTCACAAGCCGTCTCAGCTTTCCCGGAGCCGACATGCTGATTCCCTTGCTGATCACGGGGGGCATCAACCTCTTCTATTACGAAATCGGGCCGCTGAATCCTGCCATCAAGCAGGTGGCGATCACGCTGCTTGCCGTTTCCGTGGGAGCGCGTTTGAGTGCTGAAACCCTCAAGACGCTCAAGCAGGTGCTGCTTCCGGCGGCCAGCATCATTCTGGTGCTGGTGGCTTTGGGGATTTCTCTGGGATTCGTGCTGTACTGGATCACGCCGCTCGACCTGATCACCGCCCTGCTCAGCAGTGTTCCGGGCGGGGCGGCCAGCCTGACCGCCGTGGCCGACGACCTTGGAGGCGACTTGCGGATTGTCGCTTCGCTGCACCTCTGTCGGCTGATTTTCCTCTCGGTGCTGATGCCCCCGGTTTTTCTGCTGATGGAGCGCTTCCGGGAAACGTAGCGTGTTTCACCACAGAGTCACAGAGAACACGGAGAAAAAAATGTATGAAAACAAATCTCTGTGCCCTTCGTGTCTCTGTGGTTCACCAAAAGCAAAAGTGGCGTTGGTGCTGTGTGTGGGATCAAGCGGATTTGGCTAGCGCGAGCGCAGCTTGGGGTCCAGCACGTCCCGAATGGCATCGCCGAAGAGGTTGAAGCCGAAGACGGCGAGGCTGATGGCGACTCCGGGGAAGATGGGAATCCACGGGGCGCTTTCGGCGAACTCCTCCGCCCCGCCTTGCAGCATCAAGCCCCACGCGGCCACAGGTTCCTGCACGCCCAGCCCAAGGTAGGAGAGCGAGGCTTCCAGCAGGATCGCCTGCCCCACAAAAGCCGTGAACATGATCAGGAACGGAGCCATCACGTTGGGCACCATGTGCTGAAGGATGATGCGGGTGTGGCTGAAGCCCAAGGCACGGGCGGCGTCGACATACGGAATCTCCCGGATCGCCAAGGAACTGGAGCGCACCACGCGGGCGCAGCGGGGAATGAATGGAATCGTGATCGCCAGAATCACGTTCTGGGTTCCGGTGCCGAAAATCGCCACCACTGCCAGTGCGAGAATGATGAGCGGAAACGCCATGAAGACATCCATCACGCGCTGGAAGATGAGGTCAAACCTCCCGCCAAAGTAGGCGCTGCTCACGCCCAGCACTAGTCCGATGGTTGCCCCAATGAAGGCGGAAACGAAACCCACGAAAAGCGCGGTCCGTGCGCCATAGACAATCCGCGAAAAGATGTCCCGCCCAAACTGGTCGGTTCCGAACCAGAATTGCCAGTCCGGGGCGTAAAGCATGTACTCGTAGGAGTTCTCTTCCGGATCAAACGGCGCGACAACCTCGGCAAAGAGGGCCATGAGGATCATCACCAAGACGATGAACGCACCTGCCGCGCCGAGGGGCTTGCTGCGGATCAAGCCCAGCGCCACCGTTGTCCACGGCGGTTTTTCCGGGAGTTCCTCTTGCAGTTCGAGGGTGGCTTCGGCAGTGGCGGACATGGAGGCTCAGGATCGAAGGGTTGGCAGGGGCATCAGGCGTAGCGAATCCGGGGATCCAGCCACGCATACAAAATGTCCACCACAAAGTTGGTGAAGACGAAAATGATCACCACGACCATCACCAGCGCCTGCGTCATGGAGTAATCGGAATTGATCACCGATTCGACGAAGAGCTTGCCGAGGCCGTTGAGGTTGAAGACCTGCTCCGTGACCACCAAGCCGCCCATCAGAAAGGCGAACTCGATGCCGATCACGGTGACGACCGGAAGCAGGGAGTTCTTGAGGGCGTGGCGGTTGATGATGATTTTTTCCAGCAAGCCCTTGGCGCGGGCGGTGCGGATGTAATCCTCGCGCAGTACCTCCAACATCGCCGAGCGCGTCATCCGGGTGGCCACGGCGGAATAGCGGTAGCCCGTCGCCAAAGCTGGCCAGATGAGCTGGGAGAGGTTGCGCCACGGATCCTCCCAAATGGGAACGTAATCAATGGGCGGCATCCACGGTGCCCCGAACCACGATTGCGTCAGGATCAGGATGCCGAGGATGATGATGATTCCCAGCCAGAAGGATGGGATGGCGATTCCAGCGATGCTGACGGTGCGGACCACGTAGTCAATCCACGTGTCCTGCTTGATGGCCGAGATCGTGCCGAGCGGGATCGAGATGAAAATGGAAGTGATGGTGGCCATCAGCGCCACTTGCAAGGAAAGCTGGAAGCGCAGGGCGATTTCGTAGGTGATGGGCTTTCCAGTCCACATGGACTCGCCCAAGTCGAAGGTCACGATGCCCCACAGGAAATTGAAGAACTGGAAGATGACCGGATCGTTCAGCCCAAGATTGTCCCGGCAGATGTCAATGGTTTCCTGATCGGCGTACAGCCCGGTTCCGGCCAGCCGCAGTTCGCAGACGTCCCCCGGAATCAGCCGCAGCAGAAAAAACACCAGCACGGCGGCTCCCAGCAGGGTGGGGATCATCAGCAGGATGCGCTTGAGGATGTAGTTGTACATGCTGGCAGAAAGGGTAGTGGCCTAAAGGTTGTGCTTGTTTAAGCCTCTCCCTCACAGGTCTTTCACTGCAAGGGAGAGGGCAAAAGGTTTACTGATCGAGCCAGACGTTGTCCAGATGCTGGTTGAGGTAATGGCTCGGCGCGATGTTCCAACCCTTCACATAGGAGCGGTGCGGGTTGATCTTGTACCACCAGAGGGTGATGCCGACGTGCATCATCTCACTTAAAGCACGGTCCTCATAAAGACGGATCAGGCTGCGTTGCTCTGCCGGGTCTGGAGAGCGGGCGATCTTGTTATAGAGGTACTCCAGAACCTGATCGTCATACTGCCCGTAATTGTTGCCGGCACTGCCAAGGAACTTGGTGATATCCGCGATCGGATTGATCACCGACTGGCAGTTGAAGTCAATCGAAACATCGAAATCGTACTTCTTGCGCAGCGTGTCGTAGAAGGGGCCGGACGGTTGCACGCGGTGCGTCACCTTGAGTCCGATCTTCTTCCACTGGTCAATCAGCCACACGCCCAGCACCTTGTAGGGCTGGTCCACGCCCCGGTTGTGCAGCTCAAAGGACATGCCTGCGTGTCCGGCTTCTTCGAGCAACCGCTTGGCTTCGGCCCGGTTCGCCGCCAAGTCCTTGCCGTATCCGGCAAGCTTGACCATCTCGGCTTCGGTCGCCGCCAACGGATGGTTCGGGAAGACCACTCCGCCGACCGTCTTCACGATGGCAATGCGGGAGAGGTACTTCGAACCGCCCCAGCGGTCCACCGCCAAGCTGAGTGCCCGGCGCACCCGGGGGTCGTCAAAGGGCTTACGCTTCTGGTTGGGCGTGAAGAGCAGCACGCAGTTCCAGTCGCTCTCCTGCACGGTGATCTTGTCGCCCAGCGCCTTGACGAGGTCATCCCGGTGCTTGGGCGGGAAACCCCGAAACTCGATGGCGGCCTGATTGCCGCGGATCGCGTTCACCCGCACCGCCAGTTTCGGTGCTGAGATGGACTTGAATCCGTCCAGATACGGGCGTCCGGCGTGGTGGTAGCCCTCGTAGCGCGTGCCGCTCACAAACGAGCCGGGTTGGTGTTCCTTGAAGCGGAACGGTCCTGTGCCGTTGATGTTCTTCATGTGCCAGTTGTACCCATGCGTGTCCAAGTCCTTCTTGGAGACAATGATGTTGAACGGCGTGGCCACCGCCGGAATGAACGACCCGGAAGGGTAGTCCAGCTTGAAGACCACGGTGTAGTCATCTGGAGCCGTCACGCTGCCGACCATCTTGAAGAATGCCTTGCGGGAACTTGGGATTCCTTCCGGCGGGAAAATGATCTTGTTGTAGGTGGCCACCACGTCGTGCGCATCCATCGGCGTGCCGTCGTGGAACTTGATCCCCTTGCGGATCTTGAAGGTGAACTTCGTCCCGCCTTCGGTGCCCAGCGGGTCCACCTTGCCCTCGCACACGTCACAGACAAAATCCGTGGGCGACGAAGGGTTGTCGGGATTCACCCGGATCAGCAGGCTGTAAAACGGCCGGATCGGATGGATCACCCCGAAGGTCGTTTCGCGGTGCAGGTCGTAGGAAGGTATCTTCGAACCCGTCACAAAATTGAGGGTGCCTCCCCGTTTTGGAGTTGCCGCCACCCCGGTGGCGGTGCTGAGGACAAAGGCCAGCGTTACGCCGACGGCCAGTGCCCATGCGGTCTTGAATCTCGTCATCGCTCCTCCTGAACAGAATGATTGCGGGAGTTCACCTCCCAAACAGGCGCATGCGCCTACCAACTGCCGGAACTGGCAGTCAGACCTCAGTGCAGGCCACAAAATGGCCCGCACCGGTATTTCTCAAATCCGGGGCCGACTGCTTGCAGCCGTCCACGGCCAACGAGCAGCGCGGGTGAAACACACAGCCGGGAGGGGGATTGATCGGGCTGGGCACCTCTCCGCTCATGATGCTGTGTTCGCGGTGCTTCTCCACCTCCGGGTCCGGAACCGGAACGGCGGTCAGCAGCGCCTTGGTGTAGGGGTGCTGGGGGTTGTCGTAAAGCTCATCGCAGTCGGCCAGTTCCACGATCTTGCCCAAGTACATCACGGCGACCTTGTGGCAGAGGTGCCGCACGACGCTGAGGTCGTGGGCAATGAAGAGGTAGGTCAGTTGGAACTCCTCACGCAAGTCCTCCAGCAGGTTGATGATCTGGGCCTGGATCGAAACGTCCAGCGCCGAAACCGCCTCGTCACAAATGATGAACTCCGGTTTCAACGCCAAGGCACGGGCGATGCCCACACGCTGACGCTGGCCTCCGCTCATTTCGTGGGGGTAGCGGTCGGCCATTTTCGCAGGCAGTCCGCAGATGTTCAGCAGCTCGGCCACTCGATGCCTGCGCCGTACCTCGTCAGGCTCCACGCCATGCACCTTCATCGGCTCGGAAATCGTGTCTCCAATCTTCAGGCGCGGGTTCAGTGAACTGTAGGGGTCTTGAAAAATGACCTGGATTTTCTGCCGGAGCGGAACCAGCCCCTTGGCGTCGAGCTTGGTCAAGTCCTGCCCCTCGAAAAGAATCTCCCCCTCGGTCGGCTTCTCCAACTGGAGGATGCAGCGTCCGGTCGTGGTCTTGCCGCAGCCGGACTCGCCCACCAGCCCCAAGGTCTCGCCCTTGCGGATGTTGAAGCTCACTCCGTCCACCGCCTTGACCACCGAGGTGTCTTTTTGGAAAAGCAACCCCTCGCTGATCGGGAAGTGCATCTTCAGTCCGGAAACCTCCAGTAGCACGTTGTTGTCCTGCGGGTTGCTGCTTGCGGCTTGAGTGGTTGCGGTGGTGGCCATCCTTGGTGCGGTTCCTAGAGTCGGGTTGAGGTTCAGGCGGCGTCGGATTCCCGGAGCTTGCTTTTCTCCCAGCACGCGGAAATGTGCGCACCGTCCACGGACTCCAACGGGGGATACGCCGAAGCGCACTGCTCCACCACAAACTCACAGCGGGGGCGGAAGGAGCATCCCTGATCGAGCCGGGTCAGGTCCGGGGGCTGTCCGCCGATGGGCTGCAAGCGTTCCTTGCGGGGTTGGTCCAAGCGTGGAACCGAGTGCAGCAGTCCCAGCGTGTAGGGGTGGGAGGGCTTGTGATAAATCTCGTGGGCGGTTCCGGATTCGATGATCTTTCCGGCGTACATCACGTTGACGCGATCCGCATAGCGGGCGACGACTCCAAGATTGTGGGTGATGATGATCAGCGCCACCCCCAGCCGCTTGGAAAGATCCTTCATCAACTCCAGGATCTGCGCCTGAATGGTGACATCGAGCGCGGTGGTTGGCTCGTCGGCGATGATCAGCTTCGGTTCGCAGCAGAGGGCCATTGCGATCATCACGCGCTGCCGCATGCCGCCACTGAGGTGGTGCGGGTACTGGCGCAGTCGCCGTTTCGGCTCGGAAATCCCCACCATCTCCAGCCACTTCACTGCCCGTGTCTCGGCTTCCTTGCGGTCAATTCCCAAGTGGAACTCCATCGCCTCGGTCAGTTGCAGCCCAATCGTGAGGACGGGGTTGAGCGAGGTCATCGGCTCCTGAAAGATCATGCTGATGTCCCGTCCGCGAATCTCGCGGATTGCGGCATCATTGAGCTTCAGGAGATCTTGCCCCATGAAATTGATTTTGCCGCCGATGATTTTTCCGGGAGGCCAAGGGATCAGCTTGAGGATGGAGAGGGCGCCGACCGACTTGCCGCATCCGGACTCGCCGACGATGGCGACCGTCTCGCCTTCCTCAACATCGTAGGTGATGCCGTCCACGGCAAGCACCGTTCCTTGAGACGTGTAGAACTGAGTTTTGAGGTCTTGAACCTCAAGCAATTTCGCCAAGCGGTTTCTCTTTGAAGTGGTATTGTCGTCCGGTGGGGAACGCAGAGGGGCAAGAAACGTGATACCCCGTTGTTGGGGAAGTAACAAGGGGGAATGTTTTTTTTTTGAAACTCAGTCGTAAGTGGAGACTTCCACGAGGTTGCCATCGGGGTCGCGGAAGTACACCGAGGTGATCGGCCCAGTGGCTCCAGTGCGGCCATCCGGCCCCTCTTCAATGGGGACGTCACACGCCTGCAAATGCGCAATCACGGAATCCAGCGATCCCTCAACAATCAGGCAGAAATCTCCGGCACCCGCCGTTGGTCGGGTGGCCTTCGGCTCGAATTCCTTGCCCACCTCGTGCAGGTTGATCTTCTGCTGGCCAAATGTCAATGCCTTACGATTGCCCCGGAAGCTCACCACTTCCATGCCCAGCACCTTTTGGTAAAACTCGCAGGTGGCTTCGACCGAGGCGACGGTCAGCACAAAGTGATCAATTCTGGCAATTTTCATCGTGGTGTCCATAGACGGGATTAGTTCAATCCGGAGTGATAGGCGTTGAGAAACGCCTGCTTGAACGCAGCATACGTTCCGGTGCTGATAGCCTCGCGGGCGCGGCGGGTGAGATCAAGCAAAAAGTGCAGGTTGTGCAGGGTGTGCAGCCGATGCGCGAGGATTTCGCTGGACTGATAGAGGTGCCGCAGGTAGGCCCGCGAGTAGTGGGTGCAGGTTTCGCAGGTGCAGTCCGGATCAAGCGGGCGCGGATCGTCGCGGTACTTGGCGAGCTTGATCGCGGTCTTGCCGCGTGAGGTGAAGAGCGTGCCGTTGCGGGCGTTGCGGGTCGGCATCACGCAATCGAACAGGTCAATGCCCGCTTCCATCGCCTCCAGCAAATCCACGGGATCGCCCACGCCCATCAGGTAGCGTGGACGATCGGCGGGCATTTTTTGTGTGATGCCGTGCAGGACGGGATACATTTCCTCCTTCGGCTCGCCCACGCTGAGGCCGCCAAGCGCGTAACCGTCAAAGCCGATTTCTGCGATTTCCCCAAGATGCTGCTCCCGCAGTTTCAGGTTGGTGCCGCCCTGCACGATGCCGAACAGCGCCTGCTCGGTGCGTCGGGCCGCCTTGCAGCGCTTGGCCCAGCGCGTGGTGAGTGCCAGCGATTCCTCAATGCGCTCTGGAGTGGCGGGCAGTTTCAGGCATTCGTCGAAACACATCATGATCGTCGAACCGAGGTTTTCCTGAATGCGGATCGAGATTTCCGGGGTCAGTTCCACCCGCGCCCCGTCCAGATGGCTCCGGAAGACCACGCCCTCCTCCTCGCGTTTGAGCAGTTTGGCGAGTGAAAACACCTGAAACCCGCCGCTGTCTGTGAGGATCGGACGGTCCCAGTGCATGAAGCGGTGCAGGCCGCCGAGGTCGCGGATGAGTTCGTCGCCCGGACGCAAATGCAGGTGGTAGGTGTTGCCAAGGATGATTTCCGCACCCAGCGACTTGAGTTCCCCCGGCGTCATTGCCTTCACCGTTCCCAGTGTGCCGACGGGCATGAACAGCGGCGTGTGGATGAGGCCGTGCGGGGTTTCCAGCACTCCGGTGCGGGCGTTGCTGTCCTGAAATTCGGTGGTAAATCGGTAAGGCATGGGTGCTATTTCGGAGCAGTTTGTGTGGGTCGTCGTGTCAATGGCGACAAGCTTCACTTTTTCACCACAGAGTCACAGAGAACACTGAGAAAAAAATATAAAAACAGGTCTCTGTGTCCTCCGTGTCTCGGTGGTAAAGCCAAAACAGAAGTACGGTTTATGCCCGTATGCCAGAGAGGTGATTCAAGGTGTCCAGCATCAGCCGCGCTTCCGGGACATCGTGCATGCGAACAAGGTGCGCCCCGTTCTGTACGGCGACCGCCGCGGTCGTCAGCCCCGGAATCAGGCGTTCCTGCACCGAGAGGGTGCGCCCCGGCGAAACCTTCGCGAGGAAGGATTTTCGGGAAGGGCCGACGAGCAGCTCGCAACCCAACTCCGCGAGTTCCGTGAGGCGACGCACCAACTCAAAGCTGTAATCGGGGTCGGCGCTCACGAACATGCCCATGCCGGGGTCCAGCACAAGCTGACTCCGGGGAATCCCTGCCGATTCCGCAAAGGCGAGACGCTCCTCGAAAAAATCCCGCACGGCTCCCACGACATCGTCGTATTCGACCAAGGTGGTGGTGGTTCGCGGAGAGTTGTCCTTGGCGTACATCAGGAACGCGGGCACTCCGGCTTCTGCGATCACCTCCGCCATTTCCGAATCGCCACGCAAGGCGGTCACATCGTTGATCGCATCGGCTCCGGCATCCAACACCTGCCGTGCCACCTCTGCTTTGTAGGTGTCCACCGAAATCCACGCCTCCGTTTTTTTCCGGAGTGCGCGAAGCACGGGCAAAACCCGCTCCAGTTCGTCATCCAGCGAAACCTCGTCGTTGCCCGGACCTGTGGACTCGCCGCCGAGGTCCAAGAGATCGGCTCCCGCTTCCAGCATTGCCAGAGCCTGGGCGACCGCCTTTTCCGGAGATCCATGTAGTCCGTCGCCTGAAAACGAATCCGGGGTGACGTTCACCACCCCCATCAATCGGGGTGGGTCCAGCACGAGCGTTTTGCTGCGAGAACGCAGTTTGAGGGCGGTCATCCGTTCCGTCAGTTTGAGATTTGCAGGCCAGCTTCCTAGAGTGGAGGGCCGGAGTTCGGCTCCCCAACATCTTCCGGGCTTCTGCATGAATCGTCAATTTTGAAAATGTGAGATAAGGATCACTGAAGTGTTGATTGAAACCGCCTTCCAATTCTCCGTTCGTCCTGAGCTTGTCGAAGCCTGTCCTGAGCCAAGTCGAAGGGGGCGAACCCCGCTCATGTTTCGACAGGCTCAACACGAACGGGGTGGAAAGTCGTGTTGAGTTCGGGATTGGGCAAATACCTCGCGCCGACCGCGCTGGGCGCGGGTTACGCGATCGTCAAAATGCTGGCACTGCAAGCCGTGGATTCCGAACTCGCAGTGGTGCAGGATTTCACCTTCCAGTTTCTGGCAGGCGTGCTGATCGGCTTTGCGGTGCGTCCGGTCGCCAAAATGCTCTACTGGACTCCACGGGCGGCCACCGGAGTGCTGGCGTGGCTGCTGTTGCTGGCGGGGCCGCTGGGGGCGGTGCTGGATCGGCTGGTGTGGCGCTTGCCGCTGGACGAGGCGTACTGGATTCGGATGCTGCCCGATGCAGCCGCGCTGATCGGGGTTGCGGTCTTTGCTCCGCTGTTGGTCCCATCGGAGGTGCGGCAAATCCATTTCCGCCTGTTGCGAGGCCGGATGCGCTACGACTGCGACCGCATCGGACTTCTCAAGTTGATCGGATGCGGGCTGGGCTACCCCGTTTTGTTTGTTGCCGTGTACGCCCTGATCACGGGAGATGGCGACTGGACTGCCACTCTCACGGCAGGCCGCGAATTCTTGGGGCATCCGGAACTGGAAACCGTTGCGGTTCTGCTGGCCTTGCGCGGCCTTGTGCTGACCCTCGCCCTCTGGCCCGTGCTGAGCGTGTTCCTGCGTGGCTCAGTGGAACTCACCGTCGTGCTGGGATCGCTGGTGTTCGTCGTCGCCGAGTTCGGTCCCGCCTTTGCCAACTTCGACCAACTCGACCCCTTTCTGCTCATGGATCAGGTGCTGGAGGGCTTGCTGCGGATGTTCCTCTTCACGCTGCTCGTGGTGTTGTGCTTCGGACGCCGTCCGGAAACGCCCTTGCAGAGTGGGGTGTTCTCCCGGTGAGTGCTGTCAGCACCGCATTGCTAGTTTGCTTGAACGCCGCCAGACATGACTTTGAAGATGTCTAACCGTTCGTTGTAAACCTCGCTCTGCATGTTCACGGCACCAAGGACGCTATGAAAGATGTTTTGGTGCGAATGGCTTGGGTTCTGCGGAACGGATTCTGCGCGAATTCCTTGGGATTCTCTGAATTCAGGCGACATCCAGACAATGAGTGGAATTTCAATCTGCACATCCGGAGCCACAGCGTAGGGCGTGCCATGAAGGTACAGCCCGTACTCGCCCAAAGACTCTCCATGATCCGAGACGTAAATCAGCACCGTTGAGGTGTTCAAGTCCTGCAACAGCCCAATGGCCTTTGCAAGAAAATAATCGGTGTATAAAACCACGTTGTCATAGGCATTGACCAGTTCGTCATCTGTGCATTGATTGAGTTCGACCGACTTGCACACGGGTTGAAACACCTCAAAGGGTTTTGGGTATCGGGTGTGGTAAGACGGGCCGTGATTTCCCCAGTGATGAATCACGACAAGGATTTTATTGTGCGTGGAGGTTTTGATGCGCTCTGCCAGCCCGTGGAGTAGCACCTCATCAAATTTGCATCGCTCGCCTTGGCAAGTTTTCTCCAAACCATTGTTTCTTTGGTAGGTGTTGACTTTCATTGGCGGCTCCCCCCAATTGTTTGTCCGCCAGATCACATCAACGCCATGCCGATGCAGGTAACTCGGCAGAGGTTCGTACTGCTTGGAAAAAGGCGAATCGACTTCGGTATGTGAAAGAATGCACCGTAAGGACAAGGTGGTGTAGGTGGAGCAAGACACCGCATTTTGCAGGGCAATCGCGCCATTTTTCAACAGCAGGGGATTGGTCGCCCGCTTGTAACCGTACAGGGAAAAATTGATTGCTCTTGCCGCCTCTCCAATCACTAAGATCACTACGGTTTTTTCAGGGGCGTTTGTGAGGGTTCCGGCGGGGAGCAACTCCTGCTCTGTGGAGGTTGCCAGATTCCTTTGATGGAAGGCCAAGGAGTTGCCAATGTAGGACCACGGCATGATTCTGGCCCCCAGCCGTGAAGAGTATTTGTCCACCCAAAGCAGTCTGCTGGCATTCAAGTAAGTCCACCCGAACAACAAGACAACCAGTATGAAAGATTGCAGCAATAAAACGGTTCGTTTGTAATTGACAATGCGCAATTTATAAATTGCCAAACTGGGAATCACCCCTAACACGATCAAATAAATCACCAGCTTGTAGTGCAAGTAACTGCTGGCTTCCATCATGTTGGTGTTGAACACATTGCTCATCATCGTTTTATCCAAGACCGCCTTGTAAGTTAAAACGAAATAAAGCGCAACGGAACTAATCAGGGCCGCCAGCATGCAAAAAAATTTTGCCAAATGCCGAGAAATGACGCAGAGCAACAGAATCACCACAGCCGTGACGATGAAAATGACCACAATCACGGTTGCCAAGGCGAGCAAGCCGTTCAGAGTCAAATAATCAAGTGTGGTGGCGGCGTACAACAAGACATGCACGTTGTACAGAATGAAGTTGGCCAGCGACATCAATAGTGCGAACTTTGTCGCACTGATCGGCCGGTGGGGTTGACGGATGAAGTCGAGGATTTTAGCAGTCATTGTGACGGTTTATAGTAACTCCAATTAAGAATTGAACATGTCTCTGTCTCATCGAAGCACGAAGCATCGTAGGAGCGGGCCATGCCCGCGAATCGCGTCCATGGGACGCTCCTACAACGGAGTGTTCTCGTTCTTATTCGGAATTACTATAGGCATGACTCAAGCCAAGATGGAAATTGCTCGATTTTCACAAATATACGAAGCTGTGCGTGAATGAATCGTAATGCCCCCTAGAGCAGTTTCGGTTTATTTGTACCCACTTGTCATTCCCGCGTAGGCGGGAATCCAGTCCACACGGCCGTTTGCTCTGGATTCCGGGTCTGCGCTCCGCTCCGCCCGGAATGACGATCTTGAATCCGTCATCCCTGAAAATGCTCTAGGTGGTTGGGGTCGCAATACACAAACGGCATGAGTGGTTGGGGTGCCAAAACGGCCCAGAGGGCTGAGGGGTTGGTGTACTGGAGTCTCAGTGTTTGGGCATTTGACGAGGTATTAGGAAGAGCAGATCAACCCAGTGACTACCTGAGTCCATCTCCCATTGACCTGTATAGTTTCAGGCTCTATTGTTGGGTCACATGTTCCGTCGGTACTGTCCACCAAGCTGGTAAAGCTCTTGGGTGACTTGGCCAAGCGAACAGACTTTGGCACACTCCATCAGGGCGGCAAAGGTGTTTCCGTTGTGCAGGGCGGCCTCCCGGAGTTGGTCGAGGGCACTTTCGCGGGCTTCGGCATGGAAATTTTGGAAGTGTTCCAGATCGCGGATTTGCCACTGCTTCTCGTCGTTGGTGGAGCGGGCCAGTTCGATTTCCTCCGCTTCGGCCTGCGGGGTGGGATTGAGGAAGGTGTTGATGCCGACGAGTGGGAGTTCTCCGGAGTGCTTGAGCGTTTCGTAGAGCAGCGATTCCTCCTGAATCTTGTTGCGCTGGTACATCGTCTCCATCGCGCCGAGGACTCCGCCCCGGTCGGAGAGTCGCACGAATTCGCTGAGAATGGCTTCTTCCACGAGATCGGTGAGTTCCTCGATGAGAAAACTGCCCTGCAGCGGATTCTGGTTGAACGCCTGCCCCAACTCGCGGTTGATGATGAGTTGGATGGCCAGTGCCCGCCGCACACTCTCCTGAGTCGGCGTGGTGATCGCCTCATCGTAGGCGTTGGTGTGCAGCGAGTTGCAGTTGTCGTAAATCGCGTAGAGTGCCTGAAGCGTGGTGCGGATGTCGTTGAAATCCATCTCCATTGCGTGCAGCGAACGCCCGGAGGTCTGGATGTGGTACTTGAGCTTCTGGGAGCGTTCGTTCGCGCCGTAGAGGTCGCGCAGGGCCACCGCGAAAATGCGCCGCGCCACGCGCCCGATCACAGCGTATTCCGGGTCCATCCCGTTGCTGAAGAAGTAACTCAAGTTCTGCGCGAAGCCGTCAACGGGCAGTCCACGAGCGAGGTAGTACTCGATGATCGTGAAGCCGTTTGCCAGCGTGAAGGCGACCTGCGAGATCGGGTTCGCCCCGGCCTCGGCAATGTGATAGCCGGAAATGCTGACGGAGTAGAAGTTGCGGACGCGGTGTTGGGTGAAGAATTCTTGGATGTCGCCCATCATGCGCATGGCGAATCCGGTGGAGAAGATGCAGGTGTTCTGCGCCTGATCCTCCTTGAGGATGTCGGCCTGCACCGTGCCCCGCACACTTTGCAACACCTCGTCGCGGATGCGTCTGTAGGTTTCGACATCCACCAGTTCCGCCCCAGACAGTCCCAGCAGCCCCAGCCCCAGCCCGTCGTTGCCGTCGGGAACCTCCATGCGGTATTCCGGCGCGGGCAGTCCCTTCGCTCGCCAGCGTTCGGCAATGGTTTGCTGCGCCGCTTTGAGCTTTCCCGATTCTCGCAAATGTCGCTCAACCTGCTGGTCGGTGGCGGCGTTTATGAAGAAGGCGAGGATCGTCGGCGCGGGACCGTTGATCGTCATCGAGACCGAGGTGTTCGGCGTGATCAGGTCGAAGCCGGAGTAAAGCCGCTTGGCATCATCGAGGGTGCAGACCGAGACTCCGGCGTTGCCGACCTTGCCGTAGATGTCCGGGCGGCGGTGGGGGTCCGAACCGTAGAGGGTGACGGAATCAAAGGCAGTGCTGAGGCGCGTGGCGGGCTGGCCCTTGGCGACGTAGTGGAAGCGGCGGTTGGTGCGCTCGGACGTGCCCTCGCCCGCGAACATCCGGGTCGGGTCTTCGTTTTCGCGCTTGAAGGGGAACACGCCCGATGTGTACGGAAACTCGCCCGGAAAATTCTCCAACCCCAGCCAGCGCACGATCTCGCCCCAGCTTTCAAAACGCGGCACGGCGACCTTGGGGATGTCGATTCCCGACAGGCTGGACTTGCGATTGGCGAGTTCCAGCGTTTTCTCCCGGACTTGGAAGCGGAACACCTCGCCCAAATAGTTCTGCCGTCGCTTGTGGAATTCCGCCAGTTGCTGACGCAATGATTCCGGGAACGCCTTCAGCTTCTCGTTGTAGAGCGTGGCGATTGGCTGGGTTGTTTCGGGAAGTTGCTCACGGTCGAGCGGTTGCGGTGCGGAAGCGTCCGTTGCACCGAGTTGCCGCAGTGTTCCGTGCAACTGGTCCAGTTCGCGGGCCTGTTCTGCGTATTTCTGAATTTGCGCTTTGTAGTCCCGGACGGTCGCGGCGATGCGCCGCAGGTAGTCCTTGCGCTCTGCCGGAATCAATTCCGTTGCGGAGGACGTGGCGGCCTGAGTGGTGTAGTGTCGATCCCAATTCAGGGATTTCTGCTCCAAGAGCAGGTCCATCATGCGCTTGTAGAACCAATTGGTTCCGGGGTCGTTGAAGCCACTGGCAACCACGCCGAAGATCGGGAAATTGTCCGGGTCGGCATCAAACAGCGCATGACTGCGGCGGTACTGCTTGCGGACGGCGCTGAGTGCGTCCTCGGCTCCGGGCTTGTCGAATTTGTTGACGACGATGCAGTCCGCGAAATCGAGCATGTCGATCTTCTCCAACTGCGTGGCCGCGCCAAATTCCGGGGTCATCACATAGATGCTGAAATCCACAAGATCGGTGATCTCGGAATCGCTCTGGCCGATTCCGGCGGTTTCGACGAGGATCAAGTCGTAGGCGGCAGCGCGCAGCAGTCGGATGGTGTGCTGGAGGGACTCGGAAGTGGCGAGGTGCGAACGGCGTGTGGCCAGCGAGCGCATGAACACCCTCGGCGAGGTGACGGCATTCATCCGCAGGCGGTCGCCCAGCAACGCTCCGCCGCTTTTGCGCTTGGAGGGATCAACCGACACGATGGCAATGCGCTTCTCTGGAAACTCCAGCAGGAAACGCCGCACGATCTCGTCCGTGAGGCAGGACTTGCCTGCGCCACCCGTTCCAGTCAGGCCCACCACCGGAACCTCCGGATTTTCTGGGAGGGCGTTCAGCGCCTTGCGGATGGCCTTGGGGCGCTCAAGGTTTTTCTCGATCCAGGTGATGCTCTGCGCCACATGCCCCGCGTTTTCCGGAGCCAGCCGCTTCGCCTCCGGCGCGAAATCGTCTGGGGTCGTGGAAAAGTCCGAGCGCTCCAACATGTCCGCAATCATGCCCTCCAGCCCAAGCTGCCGTCCATCGTCCGGAGAGTAGATGCGGCTCACGCCGTAGTCCATCAGGCTTTCGATTTCACGGGGAATGATCACGCCGCCGCCGCCGCCAAAGACCTGAATGTGCTCTGCACCTTTTTCCCG
Organism: uncultured Pseudomonadota bacterium; assembly: GCA_964597275.1. GTDB lineage: Bacteria > SAR324 > SAR324 > SAR324 > NAC60-12 > UBA8110. The sequence goes on from CAZQXS010000022.1 coordinate 28,808, forward strand.
GAGCAGGTCCACCATGTAGCGGAAGAACTCGTTGTGCCCGCCTTGGTAGGAACTGACGGCGATGCCCTGCGCGTCCTCCTGAATGGCGACATCCACGATTTCCTCCACGCCCCGGTCGTGGCCGAGATGGATGACCTCCGCGCCCTGCACCTGCATGATGCGGCGCATGATGTTGATGGAGGCGTCGTGTCCGTCAAACAGGCTGGTGGCCGTGACCATCCGCACAGGGTGCGTGAGGGCGATGCGCTTGTTTGGAAGTGGGCGGTTCATGAGGCGATCTTGTCCATTCCATGATTTTGCACTCCCCGTTCGTGCTGAGCCTGTCGAAGTATGGACCGGGTTCGCCCTTCGACCAGCTCAGGACGAACGGAGCTTTCGCAGATGTGCAATGTCAACATATGCCTTCAACTGCCGATTAGGAGATTCCCGCAATCGAGTGCATTTCAGATCGGCTCAGTCCGTACATCTCGCCGCAGCCCATGATCTGCTCCCAGGTGTTTCCGTCAATGGGGATGCCCTCGGCCCCGCGCTTTTCGCGCATGGCGCGTTCTGGATCGCCCGCGACCTTCACAGGATTGCTCGGATCCGCCGGAGGGGATGCCTTGAAGTATTCGACCAGTGCTTCCATCTCCCGGTGCATCCACGACTGGTCCACTAGGCGCGAAGGGTCGAAGAGGATGGAGAGCATGTTGTTGACGATGCTACCCTCGCGGGGGTTTCCGGGCTGGATCGTGCCGTGGCCCGTGAGGATGCCCGCCAGCATCTCGCAGAAGAGCGCGAGGCCATAGCCCTTGTACGCACCTAGCGGCATGAGCGCGCCCAGCGGCGGACTGTCCTCCTTCGGAAAGAGGTAGCCTTCCATCACTCTGGGGTTGCGGGTGGACTGCCCCGTGTGATCAATCAGCCAGTTTTCCGGAACCTGCTCTTCCTTGTTGATCGCCACCCGAACCTTGCCGAGTGCGACCTGACTGGTGGCCATGTCCAAAATGATGGGCGGTTGCTGGTCCGTTCCCGGAATGGCGAAGCAGAGCGGGTTGGTGGAAAATCGTGCATCGGACCCCCCGAAGGGCGCCACCAGCGGATGATGGTCGGTGACGTTGACGAAACTCAGCGACACCAAGCCGGCAGCCACCGCCTGTTCGCCGTAGGTGCCCACGCGACTGATGTGTTGTGAGTTGCGCAACGCCATCAGCACCAGCCCGGATTGCTTGCAATGTTCAATTGCCTGTGCCGTCGCCTCTCGCGCCACCACATGGCCGTAGCCGCTTTTCCCGTCAAACACGAGGATGCTGCCGTCCTCCTTCACCAACTCGGGGTGCTGGTTGGGGTGCAGCAAACCTTTGTGCAGGCGCTCGAAGTACATCGGAAGCATCCCCACTCCGTGGCTGTCGTGCCCGGAGAGGTTCGCCAGCACCAGGTGATCCGAGACGATCTCGGCCTCGGTTTCGGAACTCCCTCCGCTTTGGAGAATGGCGATGACCAGTTGCTTGAGAGGATCTGCGTGAATGAGCATGGGCTATACAAAAAGGGATTAGAAAATTCGAGGGCTGTGGGATTAGCAGGTGAACGCCTGAAGGCCAGTTTGGGCGCGTCCGAGGATGAGCGCGTGGATGTCGTGGGTGCCCTCGTAGGTGTTGACGGTTTCCAGATTGAGGACGTGCCGCATGACGTGGAACTCATCCGAGATGCCGTTGCCGCCGTGCATGTCGCGGGACATGCGGGCGATGTCCAGCGCCTTGCCCGCGTTGTTGCGCTTCATCAGCGAGATGAGTTCCGGGGCGCATTTCCCTTCGTCCAGCATCCGGCCCATGCGCAGGCAGCCTTGCAAGCCCAGCGTGATTTCGGTCTGCATGTCCGCGAGCTTCTTTTGAATGAGTTGGTTCGCGGCGAGCGGACGCCCGAACTGGATGCGGTCTAGGGTGTACTGCCGAGCGGCCTGCCAGCAGAACTCCGCCGCACCCATCGTCCCCCAGGAAATTCCGTAGCGGGCCTTGTTGAGACAGCCGAACGGCCCCTTGAGTCCTTCGACGTTAGGGAGCAGATTTTCGTCCGGAACAAAGACGTTGTCCATCACGATCTCACCGGTGATCGACGCCTTGAGGGAGAGCTTGCCCACGATCTTTGGGGCGCTCAAGCCCGTCATGCCTCGCTCCAGAATGAAGCCCCGAATGCGGCCCTCGTCGTTCTTCGCCCAAACCACGAACACGTCCGCAATCGGCGAGTTGGAAATCCACATCTTGCTGCCGGACACCTGAAAGCCCCCATCCACCTTGCGGGCGCGGGTTTCCATGCTGCCGGGGTCCGAGCCATGGTTGGGTTCGGTGAGGCCGAAGCAGCCCACCAGTTCGCCCGTCACCAGCTTGGGCAGGTACTTCTGGCGTTGCTCTTCCGAGCCGTAAGCGTGGATCGGGTGCATCACGAGGCTGGACTGCACGCTCATCACCGAGCGGTACCCGGAATCCACCCGCTCGATCTCGCGGGCGATCAGGCCATAGGCGACATGGTTCGCACCGACTCCGCCGTACTCCTCCGGAATCGTCGAGCCGAGAAAGCCCAGCTCGCCAAGCTCGTTGAGGATTTCGCGGTCAAAGTTCTCGGTGCGGGCGGCCTCCAGAATGCGGGGCATCAGCTTGGACTGGGCGTACTCGTTTGCGGTTTCCGCGATCAGTCGCTCTTCTTCAGTGAGCTGCTCGCCAAGCAGCATGGGGTCAGGCCAGTTGAAAGTGGGTTTTGCAGTCATTTCAGTTTGTCGGGGTTGGGATTCAATATCCCATCAGAATATCGGGAACCCGGCTCAGTCGCAAATGCTAACTCGGATGCGCAGGGTTCGCATTGCAAGCTTCGGCAGTATGGATTATCCTCCATGAAAGGTTTCCCTCCAGAAAAACTTCTCAATGAACCGACCCTGTTTTTGTTTGCTTTGCAGCCTTTTGATGGGCCTGCTCGTAGCACTTCCTCCTGTTTTTGCGGAAAGCGACCCTGCGTTTGAACGGCGGTTCCGCGACCTGTCCGATTCGCTGCGCTGCCCCACCTGCCAGGGCGTTTCCGTCAAGGATTCGGACGCCGGATTCTCGACAAGCATGAAGCTCAAGGTGCGGGAACTGATGAACTCCGGGCTTGCGGACGAGGAGATTCGGGCGTACTTCGTGGAGCGTTACGGGGAGTGGATTCTGCGGTCGCCGCCAAAGCAGGGCTTCAACCTGCTGCTCTGGGCGCTTCCCGGAGTGGGGCTGGTGGTGGTGCTTGGCGTGTTGCTGCTGCGGTCAAAACGATGGGTCCGGAGGCAAGACGGCACCGCCCAGGCTCCGCTCACGGCGGAGGAGGAGGCGTTGATCGAGCAGGACTTGCGGCGGTTTGAGCGGAGTCAGGAAATTAGGGCTTGAAGCGGAAGGCGTTCAGGTTCTCGAAGTCAATGCGGTAGTCCAGTTGGTTCTCCACATCAAACTCTTTCAGGTAGTTTTGGTACAATCGCCCCTCGCGTTGCAGGTAGGATTCAATGAAGGACTGGTCAAATTCCTCGCGCTCGTCAATTTCAAACAGCCGGGCCGTGGCGGTTCGGGGGGAGAGGTCCAGGTGAACCCGGAGGTCAATCAACTGCTCAAAGTCCGGCAGAAACAAGGGACTGCCCCACACCAACATGATGCCTTCCGGCGGGGCGAAAAACGGGAAGGTGGTCACTTCGAGTGCTTCCAGAAACCCCGGCTCGGACTCCAGCACCACCTGCTTCCCGCCGCTGTAGGGACGCAGCACGTCCTCCAGCACCCAACTCCGGATTTTCGGGCTTTTCCAGTAGCGGGCTTCGCGTTGCCCTTCAAACTCCACGCCCAGCAAGTCGGTCAGGTCCAAGCCCGAAACCAACTGCTCAAGCTCCTCCAGCGCCTCCACAAGCTCGGCGACCACAAACGCATGACCGCACTCGTCCGGACCTCCGATCCCCACGGTCAGCGGGAGTTGCGGGGAGTGGTGCTTGGTTTCCACCAGCAGATGGGCGAAATCCCGCGCCGAGGCCCGGCTGGGGTGCAGGATTTCCAGCAGGTCGGAAAAATGCTGGAAGTGCAGGCCGTCCGCTTCTTCGGTTTCGGAGTTGCCCCCTGCAAACCAGCAGTTTTGCTCCGCCAATTGCGCTTGGGTTTTCACATGATCGGTCACCCAAAACACGCCTTCGGCACTCAGGGAGGGGTTGGCCTGAAGCAGTTCCTGCGTGGCTCCGCTCAAATACGCCACCTGCGGCTCTCCCGCCCAGCGACCTTCCGGAGCCTCCGTCTCGACCGCATAAAGCCGGAAGCCTCGTTGTTCCAACACCGAGAGAATTTCCTGGAATCCACCCCAGTCTTCCTTCCGAAACTCCCGGGTCAAGCTCGGCAGGTCGAAGACAAGGGTGTTGACATGGTTTGGGTGGAATGCTGGCATGGAGGTTACACAAACGGGCAGTTAAGGGGTGCTGAATGCTGAGTCGTCACAATCAGGTTTATTTTTCACTATTGAGGCTCTTGGACCTCGCCTTGGCTTTCGGGGCGTGGGAGCTTGCCTATCAGTTGCGCTTTTTCTGGTTCAATTGGCCGGCTGCGCCCTTTGCTCCGAGCCATCAAGAATACCTCTTCGCCGCAATTCTGGTTGCGGCCATCACGGCGTTTTCCTTTTCCTACACCAAAGCCTATCGCGCCCAACCGCTGCCAAGAGAGCTGTTCCGGGTCGCAAAAGGAGTGGCCGGGGTCATCGTGCTGACACTGGTTGCGGCGTTTTTCTACCGGGAGTTCTCCTTCTCACGGCTTCATCTGCTGTACTTCGCGGCTCTTTTCGCCACGCTTGCCTTGGCCTCGCGTTACCTTGCCTACGCAGGCTTGCGCTGGCTGCACTCTCAAGGATACCACATTGAACGGATTCTGTTGGTTGGCTCTGGAGAGAGTGCTGCCAGCTTAGCGGAAAGGCTCTCGAAACTGCAAGCCTCCGGAATCCTGCTGGAGGGAGTGGTCACGCCAAACCCCGAAAAGCCGGACGTTTTTCCAAAGGCCGTTCCTCACCTCGGCCCCCTCGACTCCTTGGCTCACGTTATTGTCCAGCATCGGATTGATCAAGTCTTTCTGGCTCTTGCTCCTGATGAGCAGCAGCTTTTACCCAACCTGCAATCTCAGCTTTCGAGGCACTGGGTGGATGTCCGGATCGTTCCAGATTTGGGGAACTTCCGAACCCTCCACACGGAGGTGGAGAACATTGAGGGGCTTCCGGTCGTCACCGTCGTGCAAAGTCCTCTGGAGGGCTGGAACCGTGTTTTGAAACGAACCCTGGACTTGATCGGAGCGCTTGCCGCCCTCCTGATTTTTGGGCCGCTCATGCTGCTGCTGGCTCTGTTGGTGCGCCTGAGTTCTCCGGGGCCGATTCTCTATCGGCAGGAGCGCATGGGCTTGGATGGCCGTGTGTTTTTCGCCCTCAAGTTCCGCTCCATGCGCGTGGATGCCGAGGCAAGCTCCGGTGCGGTTTGGGCCAAGGCGGGGGATGACCGCACCACTCCGCTGGGACGCTGGCTGCGCCGCCTGAGCCTCGATGAACTGCCTCAGTTCTTCAACGTCCTGCGTGGAGAAATGAGCTTGGTGGGGCCGCGTCCGGAGCGTCCGGTGTTCATTGACCGTTTCAAGACGCAAATTCCCGACTACATGCTGCGTCACAAGGTCAAGGCCGGGATCACCGGCTGGGCGCAGATCAACGGATGGCGCGGGAACACGTCTCTGGAAAAGCGCATCGAGTGTGATCTCTACTACATCGAAAACTGGTCCCTCTGGCTTGATCTCAAAATCCTTGCCCTCACGCCCTTCAAAGGATTCATCCATCAAAACGCCTACTGACCGTCCGGGCTACACGCTGCTGGAGGTCATGGTCACGCTTGGAGTCATCAGCCTCGTCATGGGGCTGGCATGGCCGACCTTTCAGCCGTGGAATGAGCGAGTGCGATTGGAAGCGCAACTTGCGGCACTTCGGGGCTTTGCGGAAGAGGCGCAGTGGTTGGCACTCAGCACGCGCCGCCGCCATCGGCTTGCGGAAAATGCGGATTCCGTGGAACTCCAGCGTTCTGGAACTTCCGGGTACGAACCGCTCGACTCACAGCAACTGTCTCCAGAAATGGAGGTCACGGCCACGCGCTGGCCCAGCTTCAGCGCGTTTGGATTCGCTCAGGGAGGCACGATCACCCTGCGCTCCGACACTCACGAGGGCAAAATCGTGGTCAGCCCGATTGGGCGCATCCGGACGATTGGTCCCAGCCGCATCAACTGAGCGCCTGCCGCCTCACGTTCCGCCCTTCGACGTGCCGCTTTCCTTGAACTCACTGGTGTTGGAATCCTCCGGCCCGCCTCTCGTGGTGCTTCACGGGTTGTTCGGCTCCCACAGCAACTGGCGGGGCTTGGGTCGCAAGCTCTCCGGCCAGTGCGAAGTTCACCTGCTCGACCTGCGGAATCACGGCGATTCACCGCACAGCGATTCGATGGACTACCCAGGCATGGCAGAGGATGTCTTGGCTTACATGGAACACCATTCCCTCGCGAATCCGGTTTTGCTTGGACACAGCATGGGCGGCAAGGTCGCGATGTCCCTTGCGCTCCAGCATCCGGAGCGTCTGCGGGCACTGATAGTGGCGGACATCGCCCCGGTGCGCTACGATCATGGGGGCGAACACGGCACGATGACCGCCGCGCTTCGGGCGGCATCGCTTGAAAACCAAACGCGCCTTCAGGTGGACGAACAGTTGCAGGAGGCCATCCCGGAGGCTCCAATCCGCAACTTCCTGCTCCAGAACCTTGTTCGCCGTGGAGCCGGATGGCATTGGCGTTTGAACCTCGCGGGTTTGCAGGACGCACTCCCGGACTTGATGGGGTTTCCCGAATCGGATGCTGTGTTCACCAAACCAACGCTTTTCATCCGGGGAGAACGCTCCGCCTATGTGCTGCCGGAACATCGGGCAACCATCCGCCAACGGTTCCTCAAACACCAACTCGTCACCCTGAAAAACGCGGGGCACTGGCTCCACGCCGAACAGCCGGAAGTCTTCCAAACCACCGTCCAGAGCTTTCTGAATCATCTCTCCACTGCTGAATCTTGAACGAACCGACCGAACTTTCCATTCCCCTCCAACACCTCCGCCTCACTGCACGGGTTTGGGGGCCGGAGGAGGCCCCTCCGGTGATCGCCTGTCACGGCTGGCTCGACAACGCAGCCTCCTTCGATCACCTTGCCCCGCTGCTTCCCGATTGCCGACTGGTGGCACTGGACCTCGCCGGACACGGACACTCGGACCACCGCCCTCCGGGAACGGCGTACCATTTTCTCGACATGGTGTCCGAACTCTTTGAGGTTGCCGATCACTTCGGCTGGGAGCGGTTTTCGCTTTTGGGGCATTCGATGGGGGCGGCCTTGGCCACGATTACGGCGGGAACGCTTCCGGAGCGCATCTCGCGGCTTTTGCTCATCGAAGGGCTGGGGCCACTCACCAAGCCTGCGGAGAAAGCCCCGGACATCCTGCGCGAATCCAACGATCTGTGGCAGGCGTTTCCCAAGAAACGGATGCCGCAGTACGTTTCTGAAAAAGTGGCTGTGGCGGCGCGGATGAACGTGAACGACATGGCGGAATCGTCCGTACGCACCCTCGTGCAGCGCAACCTCCGCCCCGAAGGCGACCGCTTCACCTGGCGCACTGATCCCCGGCTCAAGGTGCGCTCGCGGGTGTACCTTACGGAGGCGCAGGTGCAGGCTTTTCTCCATAAGCTCGACATGCCCACGCTGCTCATCACGGGCCAGCAAAGCGCGTTGCGCGAGTGGCTGGATCTGATCCATTCACGGATTGCCTTGGTGCCGTCCTTGGAGCATGTGGAACTGAACGGGGGGCACCACCTGCACCTTGATCATCCGGAGCCGGTGGCCGAGGCGATGCAGCAGTTTCTATCGAAGCATTCCGTGGCTTCGTAGACTCCACTTATTCATTCAACCAAAGTTGAGCATGTCCCAAGCCACCAAGGAGAAGCCCGAACTCCCCAAACTCCAGGTCGCCTCGCCCGGCAAGCGACTGTTTGCGCTGATCTTCGATTTCATCGTTGCCCTGCTGGTCAGCAACACCCTCCAGCATTCCTTCCGGGAGGAGCATTGGGATTTGGTGCGGCGCGAGCAAACGTGGATCGAACTGCTTCCTTTTTACGCCGGATTGCTGGGGTTACTCGTCATCCGGGACGTGGTGCGGGGGGTCAGCCCCGGAAAGCTTCTGCTTGGACTGGCGGCACGAAGCCGGGAGGCAATCCTCACGCCACTTGACGCACGGCGCGGCCTGTTGCGTGGATTGCCGTTGGTGGCGTTTCCGCTGGAGGGGATTCAGGTGTTGTGGGATTTGCAAAAAGGCACGGGCTTGGGACGGCGCTTCGGGGATCGCTGGGCGAACACGGTGGTGATTGAGAACCCCACCGCGCTGCGGTACATGCTGCGGATTCTGCTGGCGAACACGATCCTGTTCGGGTTCTTTGGTGCCGCGTTGTTGTTGCAGGACTCCACCTTGCGCAAGACCGCCGCGTACCAAGCCACCGCCCAGCACTTGCGCACGCACCCCGACACGGAAGCCTTGCTGGCTCGGTACCCTGAACTCAACGAGCCGGAACTCAGCCTCGACCTCCGTTCGGAAAGCGGCCTCTCCGAGGTGCGCCTGCGCATTGGCCCTCCAAACGAGGATTCTGGGCACACCGCAACGCTGAAGCTGCAATTTGTGGAAAGGCCAACTCCGCGCTGGGAAGTCGTGGAACTGCGGCTGGAGGAAATCCGCGAGGAGAATTAGCTGGCGAGCGGCAGGGATTCCGGAAGCGGCGCGGCGTACTTGCGCAGGGTCGCCATTTCCGCAAGGAATTCTGCTTCCGTTTTGCACTGCATGAGCCGCAGTCGCCACTCCTTCGCCCTGCGGAATCCAGAAAGGTAGCTGCCCAAGTATTTGCGGAATTCCGGTACCGCCGCCCGTTCGGGACGGAGCCTGCGCAACAGGTGGTAGTGATCCACAGCAACATCAATGCGCTCCACCAGCAGTGGGGGCGGCGTTTTGGCAAAGTTCCGGAACACCCACGGATCCCCAATCGCGGCACGGCCAATCATGAATCCGTCCAAATTCTGGACCTTGCGCAATCCATCGGCATGGTGGGCCACGTCGCCGTTCCCCAGCAGGGGGATGCGCAGGTGCTTTTTCAACTCGTGAATCGGCGCCCAGTCGGCCTCGCCCTTGAAGGCCTGGCGGTAGGTGCGCCCGTGGATCGTCAGCAGGGAGGCTCCGGCGGATTCCAGCCGTTTCGCGAAGGGGATCAGTTCGGAGGCATTGGACCAGCCGAGCCGCGTCTTCACGGAAACCTCTAGTCCGCTGCCCTCCCGTACGGCTTCGATGATCCGGCAGGCAAGGTCCGGTTCGCGCATGAGCGCACTGCCGTGCTGCGAATGGACGATTTTTTTTGCGGGACAGCCCATGTTGATGTCCACGCCCAGCATTCCGCGATCCGCAACCATGCGCGACGCTTCGGCAAAGGTTGCCGGAGTGTTGCCGAACAACTGCATGAAGAGCGGGTGTTCGCAGGGATCGTAGTCGAGCCGCTGCCGGACGTGTGCGCTGCGCACGAGGCCGTCCACGCTGGTGAACTCGCTGAACAGCACCACGTGCGGATTCAGACGGCGCACCACTTGGCGGTAGGCGGTGTTGGTCACCCCGTCCATCGGGGCAAGGCAGACAATCGGGCGAGGAAAATCGGACCAGCGCATGGAGATTCCGGCAATTCTTGATCCCTCCAATCTAAAGGATTTTCCCGCCGAAGTCCAGTTTTGGGGTGTGGCACACTCCTTGATTTTCCGGAAGCGGTCAAATGCTCTTGTGCTTTCCTGAGCAGGCCACTATGCTTTCTGCCTTCCCGTTCGGGATGAGGGGAGCGCCGTCGCACGGAAGCACGAATCCAAGGACACCCCCGGAACTTTTTGCAGGTTAACTTTATGAGTGTTGGCAAACTGACTGGCCCGAAGAAGGCCGCAATCCTGTTGCTCGCGC
>CAZQXS010000023.1:0-38814 GCA_964597275.1 uncultured Pseudomonadota bacterium
ACACTGATTCGGTGCTTCGTTAATCTTTCCAAGAATCCTTCTGATGAAATCCGCATCCAACCTTTCGCAACTTCTCGAACTTGGGACTGCCTCGTCAACGGCCATCTCGGCCCCCGACCGTGCCTCCCTCACCTATGCGGGCCTGCGTGAGCTGGCGAACCGCACCCGCGAATCGCTCAATGCCAGCGGGATCGGGCGCACTGACCGGGTGGCGATTGTGCTGCCGAACGGACCTGAAATGGCAACGGCCTTCGTAGCGATTGCCACTGCGGCCACCACGGCCCCCCTCAATCCGGGGTACAAGCAGGAGGAATTCGAGTTTTATCTGGAAGATCTCCGGGCGCGAGCTTTGGTGGTTGAGGCAGGCAGCACGTCTCCTGCCGTCGAGGCCGCACGCAAGCAGGGCATTTCCATTCTTGAACTGACCACGGAGGCTGACCGGGCCGCTGGAGATTTCGATCTCAAGACGGATTCCGCAAACAACACCGAGCCACCCGGTCCCAGTGCTGCCGATGACATCGCCCTGATTCTGCACACCTCCGGAACCACGTCGCGCCCCAAAATCGTGCCGCTCAGTCACAAGAACGTCACTGCCTCCGCCAGCAACATTGCCGCGTCACTGGCGCTGACCACGGAAGACCGCTGTCTCAACGTCATGCCGCTGTTCCACATTCACGGCTTGATCGCCGCGGTGCTGTCGTCGCTACGAGCCGGAGCCTCGATTCACTGCACACCCGGATTCAACGCGCTTCGGTTTTTTAGCTGGATGGAGGCCACCCAACCCACTTGGTACACGGCGGTACCCACCATGCACCAAGCCGTGCTGGTACGAGCCGATAAAAACCGCACCGTGATTGATGCGGTGCCGCTGCGCTTGATCCGCTCGTCGTCATCGTCGCTGCCGCCGCAAGTGTTCGCCGAACTCGAAGCGACCTTCGGCGTCCCCGTCATCGAAGCCTACGGCATGACCGAGGCGTCGCATCAAATGGCCTCGAACCCCCTGCCCCCCGCCGAGCGCAAAGCCGGAACGGTCGGCACTGCCGCCGGGCCGGAGGTGGCCATCATGAACGAGTCCGGGGATTTGCTGGAACCGGGAGCAATTGGGGAAATTGTCATTCGCGGCAACAACGTGACCAGCGGCTACGAAAACAATCCCAAGGCCAATGCAGAAAACTTCACCAACGGCTGGTTCCGGACTGGAGATCAGGGGGTCATGGACGGGCAGGGCTATCTCTCCATCACCGGACGGCTGAAGGAAATCATCAATCGCGGCGGAGAAAAGATTTCGCCCCGCGAGGTGGATGACGTGCTGATGGACCATCCGGCAGTCCAGCAGATTGTGACCTTCGCAATGCCTCACGACAAGCTTGGAGAAGAGGTGGCCGCAGTGGTTGTGTTGCGCGAAGGAGCAGAGGCCACGGTGCAAGCGCTTCGCAGTTTTGCGGGTGAGCGTCTGGCCGCCTTCAAGGTTCCCCGGAAAATCCTGTTTCTGGAAGAAATCCCCAAGGGCGCAACAGGGAAGCTGCAACGCATCGGGCTGGCCGAAAAACTGGGGCTGGCCTGATGCGGATTTGCATTTACGGAGCCGGAGCCATCGGAGGCTACCTGGGGGTGCAACTCGCCCTAGCCGGGGAGGACGTCACCCTGATTGCTCGCGGGCCGCACCTAGAGGCGATGCAAAAAAACGGGCTGCGGCTACGGATTGACGGAGAGGAGCGCATCGCTCATCCTCGCTGCACGGACGACCCTGCCGAGGCGGGTCCGCAGGACTATGTGATCATCACCCTGAAAGCCCCGTCTGTTCCCGGAATTGTGGAATCGCTCCAGCCTTTGCTGGATGAGAAAACCGCGATTGTCACCGGAGTGAACGGCATCCCTTGGTGGTACTTTTATGGACTGGAAGGCAACTGGCGTGATCACCCGTTGAACAGTGTTGATCCGGGTGGCAAGCAATGGCGAATGCTGGGGCCGGAACGTTCGATTGGCTGTGTGGTGTATCCGGCCTGTGAGGTGAGCGAACCCGGAGTCATTCAGCACATTGACGGGAACCGCTTCACCTTGGGAGAGCCAAGCGGTGAGAAGTCCGAGCGTGTTGTTGCATTAAGCAAAGCCTTGATGAGTGCGGGCTTCAAGGCTCCGGTGCGGCCTCAAATCCGCAATGAGATTTGGATCAAGCTCTGGGGAAACCTCTGCTTCAACCCCATCAGCGCCCTCACCCAAGCCACCTTGGACATCGTGGCCACGGATCCCGGAACAAGGGGAGTCTCCCGAAAGATGATGCTCGAAGCTCAGGCCATTGGCGAGAAGCTGGGAGTGTCCTTCGCCGTTGACGTGGAGCGCCGCATTGATGGGGCGGCAGCAGTTGGCGCCCACAAAACTTCGATGCTGCAAGACCTAGAGCGGGGACGCTCCATGGAGATTGACGCGCTCCTGACCGTTGTGCAGGAGATGGGAAAGCTGGTTGAAGTGGACACCCCGGCCATCGACATCGTCCTTCCCCTGATCCAGCAGCGGGCGCGGATGGCCGGAGGGTACTGAGCCAAACCCCTACCTCACCCCAGCAACTCGCCGAGAATAGCTTGAACGTCCTTGGCCCGATGACGCTGGGTTTTATTGCTGGGCGGCAGGGCTTCTTCAAAAAAGAATGCGGGCAACTCGTCATCTTCCGCAGTAAACCCGGCCTGTCGGTTGAACTCCCATTCCATCTTCAGGACTTCGCGTCCGAGTTCCGTGAAGAAGCTCTCGTCATAATTCGTGCCATGAGCACTATTGAGTGCGTCCGCAATGAAAGCTTTTTGCTGAAGCGTCACACCACGACCAAAGATGCACAAGCCCAATGAATCCTGGGCGGCAACCGCAATCTGCATTTCCAAGCTGGCCTCAACAATCTCTTTCGTTGACTTGCCCTTGCAATCAAAAGCAGGGGCGTTGCCTGCGGTGTGGTCGGCACCTTGGGCGGTGACCATCATGGAGACTCCGGTGACTTCAATCACCCTCGGATCATAAGCGCTGATGCCCTGCTTTTTGATCGCTGGAATGCGTTTGCTGTTGTAGTGTTCCCCGACTCGTGAAGTGCCCTGGGCAAGGAGGCGACCCCGCTCGGTACCTTTGTAGATCTCCTCCAAGGCATCGGCCATGAATTGATGATCGCCAAACTCGGCTTCGCCGGCCTCCATCAGCACGCCAAACATCGCACCGACCTCGATGGTATCGACCCCAAGATTATTGGCGACATTGTTCAGCAAGGCCACATCATCGGGATCGTCCAATCCGCAATTGGTGCCGATCAGGCCCAGAGTCTCGTATTCCACGGGTGAACACATTTCCTTACCGTCTTTATCCATATAGACATTGCTGCATTTAATCATGCAGCCTTGCATGCAGGCGTGTGTGGTTTCCCCACCCCGCGACAGATTGGTTTTGCGAATATACTCACCGCCGAGCTTAAAGGTGCCGTCCTCCACCGCTGTGCCCACAGAGAAATTGCGCGTCGGCAGCCCCCCGACCATGTTGGTGTAGTCGCCCACTAAGGCGGTTCCGAATTTCCGGAAGTTGTCGATTGACGGGTCAACGTCCAGCCATTGGACGTACTGACGGGCCGAACCCATGACTTTCTTGCGGTCGTGGAAAGGCGGCATTTTGCCATGATCGGCGACGATGGCCTTCACTTTCTTGCTGCCCATCACCGCACCGACCCCACCGCGTGCGGCAAGTCGGCTCGGTCGTCCATCGGGGTCCGTGAAGGTAATGCCCGCGATCAACCCTTGGTATTCGCCGACCGGGCCGCAAATGGCGAGACTGACCTTTTTCCCGTATTTCTCAAAGAGCATCCGGGTGGTTTCCACGGTGCCTTGACCGAGATACGGCTCCGCCTCCTCAAAAGTGATCTCGCCATCCTTGGTGATTCGAATCACCACCCACTCGTCAGAAGCCCCGTAGAGGTTGATGCCTGCGATTGCGAGCTGACCCATTGCCAGCGCAAAGGTTCCTCCGGAATTCGACTCCTTGATGCCGCCGGTCAAAGGGCTTTTGCAGCCCACACTGATCCGGTTGGCATTGGAGAAAGTGGATCCCGAAAACGGGCCTGCCGAAAAAATCAGAGGATTGTCCGGAGAGAGCGGGTCCACGGTGGACGCCCCTTTTTCCAACAGCGTCTTAGCAATGAGATGCCGCCCCACTTTGACACAATCTTCGCCGCTGATCTCTTCAGTGTCAATGGTTTGCTCGTTCAGGTTGATGTGTACGTATTTGCGCATGTCTTTTCTCTTTTTTAAAATGGATTCCCAAAAGGTCAACCCACCCTAGCAAAACTCGGCACGGGTCGCCACCAGAAACAGCCTCCGGAAGGGGTAGAGGGTTTTGTCATCATCACGGAGGGGGTAGGCCGCACGGAGTTTTTGGCGGTATTCGGCCAGAAACGCCTCGCGCTCCTCGGCGTTGAGACCGTTGAGGACGGGCCGCAGTCCGGTGCCCTTGACCCACTCCAGCACGGGGTCGTCGCCTTCCAGCACTTGCAGGTACTCGGTTTCCCAAATGTCGAGGTTTTGAGTGCCGTCAGCCAGCCAGTCGTAATAAGCCTCAGCCTCCTCCACCCACCTGCGGGAAACCTCCTTGCGGAGTTCGGGAGTTCCCAGCGCAGTGCCCTTGGAGCCTCCGGTTTCCAGCGTCTCCACGATGAGCAGGTGCGACGGGCGGTTGCGGCTCATGGGCATTTGCACGGCAAGGCAACCTCCGGGCTTGAGCAATCCCAGCAGTTTCGGAAAAAGCGTTTCGTGCCCGTCAATCCAGTGCAGGGCCGCGTTCGAGTAGATCAGGTCGGGGGCCTCCGCAGGCTGCCAGTTGCGGACATCTCCCGCTTCCCAGACAATCGCGGACGGCACCGCTGACGCTTTTTCGAGCATTTCCTGCGAGTGGTCGAGTCCGATGACAGTGGCCTCCGGCCAGCGTTCCGCCAACAGGCGCGTGAGCTTTCCGGTGCCGCAGCCAAGGTCGTACACCAGTTTGGGAGCTTCCAGCGGAACACGCTCCATGAGCTCCAGCCCCGGACGCAGGCGGTGGTCGGAAAACTTGAGGTACTGATCCGGGTTCCAGTGGGTGGACTTTGCTGAGTGGTTCATGGCAACGTTGGGTTCACCACAGCACAGATGTGTATTGGCTGTTCTGGATCAATATTTTGTACAAGCCCTGTGCTTTCTGGATTCCCGCCTACGCGGGAATGACAAGCCGATACCTGTACGCCCCAATGAGCGACTGCCCATATTTCCCCTCTGCGATCTCTGTGTCTCTGTGGTCAAAAATGTTTTACGGGTTGGGGCGTTGCGCGAAAGTGGGCGGGTCGAACACCATGATGGGCGGAAGCGGCTCGCGGTATTTCTCGACCTCGACCAAGGCACTGTGGGCACTGGGAGCCTGAGCCAGCCGCGAGGTTCCCTTGTCGAGCGTGAGCATGTTGGGATTCCCGTGCCGATCAAGCGTGCCGATCACGCCCGGTTCCAGCGGATCGTACCACGCGCCGGTGGCAAGCTGGACCACACCGGAACGCACCTCATCGCTGAACAACACCCCTGCCAGGCACGCCCCCCGGTCATTGAAAACGCGCACCACGTCGCCCTCACGAAGGTCGCGGGCGGCGGCATCGTCCGGGTGCATCCGCAAAGGTTCGCGGCCCTGCACCTTCGATTCACGACTCACCGAGCCGTGATCCAACTGGCTGTGCAGGCGCGTCTGGGGCTGGTTCGAGATCAGGTGCAAGGGATGCTTGCCTGCCCCGGAGCCGCCCAGCCATTCGGCAGGTTCCTGCCAGACGGGATGGCCGGGACAGTCCGCATAGCCGAAGGCATCAATGGTTTCCGAAAATATCTCGATCTTTCCGCTTGGCGTGACCAGAGGGTTTTCCTCCGGATTTTCGCGGAATGCCTGAAACTGAACGCGCTGTACCTCCGAGCCTGGCAACTCCACGACGCCCTGCTCCCAAAATGTGTCGAAGTCGGGCAGTTCCGGGCTTTCCGGAAGCTGACGCTCGCGGGTGCTTTCGTAAAGATGCCGGACCCACTCCAATTCGTCGCGCCCCTCCGCAAAGCTTTCCCGAAATCCCAGCCGTTCGGCAAGCTCGCAGAAAATGTCGAAGTCGTTGCGGGCTTCCCCGACGGGCTGGGACACCTGCCGCATGGCCACGCCAAATCCGTCACGGCTGTTTCCTGCAAAATCGTTGCGTTCCAAGGCCACGGTTACAGGCAACACGATGTCGGCCTGCCGGGCCAGTGTGTTCCAAGCGGTTTCGTGGACGATCACGGTTTCCGGCATCTGCCATGCCTGCAACAGTCGGTTGAGGTCTTGGTGATGATGAAACGGGTTGCCACCTGCCCAATAGACAATGCGGGCATCGGGATAGTTTCGACGTTGGCCATCGTAGTCATACGCCTCGCCCGGATGCAGCAGCATGTCGGAAATCCGCGCGACGGGGATGAACGTCTCCACCGGATTTGCCCCTTGCGGCAAAGAGGTCCACCTGACCAGCGGATTGGGATTGCCCACTCCGTGAATCGCGCTGAGGCCGACCCCCAGCCCCCCTCCGGGAAGGCCGATCTGCCCCAACAGTGCCGCCAACACCACCGCCATCCAGTAGGGCTGCTCGCCGTGATCACCGCGCTGCACCGACCAGTTCACCGAAACCACCGTGCGGGAGCGCGCCATTTGCCGAGCGAGTTCCCAAATCCGCGCTGATGGAATTTCCGAAAGGCGCGACGCCCATTCCGCGTCCTTGGGCTGTCCGTCGGTTTCGCCCAACAGGTAGGGCGTGAACCGCTCAAAGCCCACCGTGCAACGGGCAAGGAAGTCTTGGTCGTGCAAGCCTTCCGTCACCAGCGTGTGCGCCAGAGCAAGCATCACCGCCGTGTCCGTGTTCGGCACCAGCGGAAGCCACTCGGTGGCCACTTCCGGGATCACATCGTCCCGCAGGGGACTGAGGTTGACCACGCGCACATTGCGCTCCGCAAGGCGGTGCATCCAACGCTGGGTCGTGTGCGCTCCCACCCCTCCTGAGTTGACCTGTGCGTTCTTCAGCGGAAGGCCCCCGAAAGCCACAAGCAGTTCCGCATTTTCGGCAATCACCGGCCAAGTGGTGTGTTGGTCCCTGAAGCGTTGCAGGGTGTCAATCACCCGGGGCAGAATGACATCGGCGGCGGCATGGGAGTAGGCGTTGACCGAGCGCACAAAGCCACCGAATCCGTTGAGGAAGCGACGCAGGTGGCCTTGGGCGTGGTGGAAGCGGCCCGCACTGGCCCAGCCATAGGATCCCGCAAAAATGGCCTCGTTGCCATGCGCCTGCTTGACCCGCTGAAGCTCCTGCGCCACCAAGTCCAATGCCTCGTCCCACGGCACCTCCACAAACGGCTCGGCTCCACGCCCCTCCGTGCCTCCGGACTGCGGCCCGTGTTCCAGCCAGCCCCTGCGGATCGCTGGGCGACGAATGCGGGCGGGCGCTTCCAGCGCTGCCACCATCGCAGGCCCCATCTGCGAGGGGTTGGGGTCTTTTTCAAAGGGATGCAACCTGCGCAGGATTCCGCCTTCCACCTCGCAGCGGTAGCTGCCCCAGTGGGTGGCAGTCATGGGCATTTCAGCGAGTGAAGCAGGAGTGGGCATGGCGTTCCGTCAAAAGCTTGGGAGTTTGCCACAAACGGCAAAGTATCCGCTCACTATAGCCGAATTGTCCGTGGGTTGCCACGAAGAGATCGGCAGGGGATGTCCTGCCGATCTTAAACAATGACCGTTTACCCGTTACTCCTTGGTCCCTTCCGGGCCAAGCGGCTTGATGAAGATCATGAGCTGCGGGAGCAGGGTGAGGGCGGCGGCAAGGGCGATGAGCATGGCGAGTCCGGTGAGCAGCCCGAAGTAGATGCTGGGGATGAAGTTCGAGAACACGAGGATGGAGAAGCCGATGACCACGGTGATGGAGGTGTAGTACATCGCGTAGCCGATGCTACTGTGAGCGCGGTGCATGGTGGCGAGGTAGTTGCGGTCGCGGGGGAACTCGTGCTGGAAGCGGTAGATGTAGTGGATCGTGTTGTCCACCGCGATGCCCATGCTGATCGCCGCGATGGTGATGGTCATCAGGTCCAGCGGAATCCCCGCCCAGCCCATGAAGCCGAGGACGACGCCGATGGAGAGGACGTTCGGAAAGAGCGCGATCAGCGAGATGGTGATGGAGCGGAAGAGGATCAGGAACATCACGAACAGCGCCGCGACCACCGCTCCGAGCGTGAGGATCTGCGAGTTAAAGAGGCTTTGCAGCATGTTGTTGTAGAGCACCAGCAGGTTCGCCAAGTGGGTCTGCTCCTCCGGAAACTCCAGCTTGCCGTTGAGGTCGCGGCGGATTTTCTGGAGCAGCTCGTTGCGGCGCAGGTCGGGCTGGGAGTCCCGGATGCGCACGGCGACCCGTGCTTGGTTGTCCTCGATGGAAACATAGGGGGAGAGGATGATCTTGCGGAACTCCTCCGGAAGCTCGTTGTAGATCAACGCGAGCAGGAAGCCGTCCAGAGGCTTGCCGTCGTTGAGTACTTCCCCCACCTCCAGCAGGGTGGCGAGTGAGATGACTTTCCCGGTTTCCGGAAGGCCGTCGAGGTAGTTGTGCAGTCGTTGGATGGCCTCCGTCTTGTCTGAGGTGAACCAGTACTGCGCCTCGCCCTCGGATTCCTCGAACTCCTCCTCAAACGAATCAAACTCGTCCTCGTCCTCATCCGCCTCGCCCTCGGTTGCCTCTGACACCACCGCGACGGGTTCAGCTTCCTCTTCCTCGGCATCCTCCGGGAAATCGAGAACCACATCCAGGGTGGTGGTGCCGCCAAGCTTCTGGTCAATGACCTTCATGCCCTGATAGATTTCGGTGGACTCCTTGAAGTAGTCAATGAAGCTGTTCTCGACCATCAGCCGCGTGGCCCCGGTGACGCTGACGATGGCGACGGCAACGCTGACCCAAAGGATGGTCGTGCCGT
Source organism: uncultured Pseudomonadota bacterium (assembly GCA_964597275.1). GTDB lineage: Bacteria > SAR324 > SAR324 > SAR324 > NAC60-12 > UBA8110. The sequence goes on from CAZQXS010000023.1 coordinate 8,991, forward strand.
GGCGCTCGGTGAAGCGGGCGAAGACCTCCGTGAGGGCAAAGCGTGACTCGAAGGCGAGGTTGGGCAGCAGTCGGTCGAACTGCACCTGCAAGACCGGGAAGAGCAGGAAGGTGAGCAGCAGCGAGACCGACACCCCGGCGCTCATCATCCAGCCGAAGTTGATCACCGGGAGGATTCCGGAGAGGATCAGCGAACTGAAGCCCGCGATGGTGGTCAGCACCGCATAGAGGCAGGGCTGCGCCATGAAGACCACGGTGTCCGAGACCAACTCGCGCTGCGGCTTGTCCGGGTTTGTGCGGGCGAGTTCGCGGTAGCGCACGGTCAGGTGGATCGTGATCGCCATCGTGATGATCAGTTGCAGCGAGATGAAGTTGGACGAGATCACCGTCACCTCCCACCCGAACATGCCGAGCAGTCCGGTGGTGGCGATCACCGAGAACGAGCAGGTCAGCACGGGCAGTAGCACCCAGCGCAACTGGCGGAAAATCACCGAGAGCGTGATGATCAGGAAGATCAGCACCCCCAGCCCAAAGATTTGCAAATCGCTCTTGATGAAGGTCACCAGATCGTCGGCGATCATCGCCAGTCCTCCGAGGAACAGCTCCGAATTACCCCGATACTGGTCGAGCAGGGCGCGGACTTGCGCGACGTTCTCGCTCTCGATGGCCCGCATCTTGTCACGGTGCGCCTTGAAGTCCGCCTTGACCTGCTCGTACTGCGCCTGCTCTTCCGCGCTCAGAGTTCCGGCTTTTTCCTTGCGGCGCAACTCGTCCCGGCGCTCCCGGAGTTCGCGGTTGCGCGGGTCGTCGTGCAGGTTGACGAGCAGTGCGGTCGTCTGGAAATCCTTGCTGACGAGGTTGTCCTGATAGATGGGGCTGTTGAGGAATTCCTGCCGCGCCAACTCGCGGTCAATGTCCGGGGACTCCAGCGTGGGCACGTTCTCCAACAATTCCTTGATCGGCTTGGGCGGGCTTTCGAGTAGCGGAACATTGAGGATCGAGGTCACGGACTCGACGCGCTCCAGCTTCTCAAGGTCGCGGCTGAGGTTGCGGATTGTTGACAGCGTCTCGTCCTCCAGCAGCCCGGCCTTGGGCGTGAAGGTGACGACGAGGTAGTCCGGAGTGTAGTAGCGCTGGTTGATCAGGCGGGTGTATTCGAGATCCTTGTCGTCCTCCAGTAGCAGCGTCTCCGAAGAGGCATCAATCTCCAGCTTGCGGGCTTCGTAGCCGAGAAAGGCGACGGCGAGCAGGATGAGGAGGAGAATCGTCTTCGAGTGTGCGAGGACGAGCTTGTCGTAGAAAGCGCGCAGCACGGTCCTAGCTCTGGTCGGGGTTTTTCAAGTCCTCGATCAATTCCTTCATGGACTTGTTCTTGAGGACTCCAGCGAACTGGGAGCGGTAGGTCTGCACAAAGCTCACGCCCAGGATGTTCACGTCATACACCAGCCAGCCGCGCTTCTTGTGCTTGTGGAACTTGTAAATCATCTCCTTCTTGTCGTCCTTGGACACTAGGTAAGTCTTCAGTTCCGCACGCTTCTTCTTGGTCAGCTTGGCGTCCTCAATTTCAATCTTCTCGTCCGTGTAGAGGTCCAGCTTTTCCAGATAGGACTGCTGGATGCGCTTCACAAAGACCTTGACGAACTGCTTGCGCAGCTTCTTCTTGGTCTTCTTCCACTTCTTGCCCAAGCTGAGGCGGGCCATCAGGTTGAAGTCAAAGATGGACTCGACTTCCGCAAGGATCTTGGCGTTGCGGTCCTCTTTGTCCAACGACGTGTCCCGCAGGTAGTCGATCACGTTCGTGACCTTCTCCTTGGTCTGGGCCGTGATCTTGGCCGCTTCGTCGGCGTGGCTGAAGGGCACGAAGCCCACGAGCAGGAAAAGGCCCAGCAGGGCCGTGAGGGTGAAATGGCGCATCATCACTCCGCGATTTTCTTGTTTCGGTTTTGCTCATAGACATCCCGGAGGAACGGGTAGAGGTCCACCGCATCCTTCTTCAGGTTGTCATATTCGCCAATGTGCAGGGAGGTGTAGTTGACCACCTCCACCACCTTGGTCCCAATGGGAGCCAGCTTGTTGTCCCCGTAGAGGACGTGATCCCCATTTTCCTTGCGCACCACGAATTTGGAGTTCGTCGGGTCGGTGAGGAAATCCGGGTACAGACTCACGGTGTCCCGTGCATTTGAGGGGCCAAGAAAGGGCAACACGATGTGAAAGCCACCGCCCACGCCGTAGTGCCCCAGCGTCTGCCCAAAGTCCTCCTGACGTTCCTCCAGCCCAAACCACGACTTCGCCGGGTCAAACAGCCCGAACAGGCCCACCGTGGAGTTGATCAGAAACCGCCCGGTTTCCTCTCCGGCGTTCTTGAGTTTGAACTGCAACACGTTGTTCACGAAACGGACGGGATAGAGCAGGTTTCGGAAGAAGTTGTTGACCGAGCGACGTCCCCCTTCCGGCACCGCCCAGCGGTAGCCCCGTGCGGTGGGGTCCAGCACATAGGTGTAAAACCCGTCGTTGAATCCCGTCATCACCCGGTTGTACCCACTTAACGGATCGGAGCCTTCCTCTTCGGCAGGCTCGGCGAATTCATCGTCAAACCCTTCTTCATCAAACTCATCCTCTTCGTCCTCGCCTTCTTCGTCCTCGTCTTCGTCCAACTCGGAGTCATCCTCTTCGGAATCTTCGCTCGCTTGCACCAGAAGCGGCCCTTGCCCCGGCAGCCTACTGCCTTCCGGAGCTGCCCCCAGCCAAGCCGCCCCGCCTAGGGTCAGCAGTAGCGCCAGCAACAGGGATCGGGCTGTCGATTTCATTACGGGTTTCGCTGAAGAGGTGTTGGTTCACTCAGGTTTTCCATGCTGCTTCTCTGAATAATGGCTAATCCAAGTTCAACCTTCATGTTTTCATGGGATTAATCTCTTTTAGAATCTAATTCCCTGCCGCTTGCGGCGTAAGAAAATATTGGTTTTGCCAAGTTTTTCTCAAAAGCGCCCAAACACTCCGTCCGCTTGCAGCGGGGTGTCTTGGTAACGTCAATACCGTCTTGTGTTACATACGGAGAAGAGATGAAAACGCTAGAGTGAGCGTGACCAAAGAGTTCTGTCAAATGATGATCCCAATTTCGTTGCAATAGCGTCATCATGTGATGGCTGTTGATTTCGCAATCCTTTGCATTCGTTGCAACCCCGTCTAGGATCGTCATCCACTTCCGTAGAGGTGACAGAGAACGTCACCGGATTTCCAGGTTTCCCCTTGGAGACCGACCTGCGATGGTGGCAGGATCACCCTGCCTGATCGGCAGAACTCCTGAATTGAGGTATTGTAGGCGGATGTCTCCACAAAGAGCAAACCGGAAAGTCCGGCCCAGTCAGATGTAGTGAGCTTGTAAAAAGACCAAAATCCTGAAAAATCATCACAGAGCCCCCAGAGAACGCAGAGAAAAAGAGACACCGTGCTGAACCTGCTGAAGACCCTGTTCCCAAAACGACCCGACGAGACCTCTGCATGGGGGCTGGCGCAGTGCTTCGCGTGTCGGCAGCCGCTCAAGCAGGGACTGGTCTTTCCGGAGGACAACATCGCCTACTGCCACCGCTGCTTCCGCTCGACCCCCTGCTGGTGCTGCCACCTGCCCTGCGGCCCCCTGCACCGCCGTCTCACGGACGAGCGCATCGTCTGCCAGCACTGCTACCGCACCGCCCTGCTGAGTCCACGCCACCTCGCCCCGCTCTACGAAGGCACCGTGCGCTTTCTCCGGAAGAAACTGCGGATGCGACTGGAAAGCCGCCCCCGGCTCAAGGTCACGGACCAGCGATTTCTGTTACGTCATTTCGAGGTCGGAGACCACGCCTTCGGTCTCTATACGGATCAGGACTTGGAGGAAACGATCTACATCATCACCGGGATTGCGGCGGATCGGGCATGGATCACCCTAGCGCACGAGCTGACCCACTTCTGGCAGCGGCGCAACGGTCCCAAGTTGCAGGCATCGGTACTGCTGGAGGGCTTTGCGGAGTGGGTGGCCTACAAACTGGCCGAACACTACCAGCTACACCGGGCCATGCTCGCCATGCGCCGCAACGCCGCCGAGCCGTACCACACCGGACTCCACACCTTGCTGAGCTTGGAGCAGGAGATCGGGACACAGGGCGTGATTCGCTACGCCTGTACAGAGACCACCTTGCCCCTTGACGGCGGTGGTTGATAGCGGCTTGGGTTTCATGAACCGTCTAGCTTCCCAAGCCCCTCCGTTCCGGAGGCTCGCCGGGATGTTCTTCCAATCCTCGGCGGCGCTGATGTTCGAGGTCAGCCTGTCGCGGCTGCTGAGCCTCGAACTCTGGAACCACTACGCCTTCCTGATCATCAGTGGTGCCCTGCTCGGCTACGGGTCCGCCGGGTCGTTCCGGCTGCTGTTCCGGAGGCCCACTCAGCCGTTCGGCCCGTCGCTGGCCTTTGCGGTGGGGGTGCTGCCGCTTTTCGTGCTGGCGAACCACTTGCCGTTCGATCCGGCCTTGTTGCCGCTCGACCCGTGGCATGGCGGCTGGCTGCTGCTGCACTTTCTGTTGCTCGCACTGCCCTTCTTTTTTGCCGGACTGACCCTCAACCTGTTGCTGGAACAGCACGCCCAACACGCCTTTGTGCTTTACAGCAGTGATCTGCTAGGCGCGGCCTTGGGCGGGATCGGCTACTTTCTCATCGCCCCGCACTTCGAGGAACTGGAATGGCTGGCGGGGGTTGCCCTGCTGGGGATGGCGAGCGCCCTCTGCCTTGCTCCGGGCCGGGGTTCCCGGATTCTGGCACTGGGAAGCGCGGTCGGCTTGCTCATTTTCTGGAGTGGCGGGGGCTTGCCGCCCCTGAAGATCAATGACTACAAGTCACTCCCCCTGACGTTACAGCACCCGGAAAGCAAGGTGGTCTCCACCAAGCGCGATGCTGCTTCCCGGCTCGACTGGCTGGAAACGCCGCTGGCCCGCTTCGCCCCCGGACTCAGCCTTGATTACCTCGGCTTGCTTCCCCCACAACTCGGCCTCACTGTTGACGGCGACGGTCTGACCGGATACGCTCCGTGGCGACCCAAATCCTTGGGCAGCTACCTCCGTCACCTTCCCACTTGGGGGCTGTTTCACGACACGCCCCCTCCGACATCCGTGCTGGTGCTGCAAGCTCTCGGCGGACAGGAGGTGCTGTCGGCGCTGGAGGCCCAAGCCGATTCGGTGACGGTACAGGCCGATCATCCCTTGTTGGCCGAGGAACTGTTGCGCCAGAACGCCTTCCCGCAGGTGCGCGTTCATGCGGAGCAGGCCCGGACGCTACTGGCGAGGAGTTCCGGTTCCTATGACCGGATTCTCGTTTCCATCGAAAGCGCCATGCCCGTCGGCAGCACCGGAATGGCGCCACTGCGCAAGGACGAACTGGCCACCCTCGAAGGCTTCACCGCGCTGCTGGACCACCTTGCCCCGTCCGGATGGCTGGCCCTGCAACGCTACCTGCTGCCTCCGCCACGGGCCGAGTTCCGACTGTTTGCCACGGCGATTGCCGCACTGGAGCAACGCGGCTGGCCTGCGGAAGAACACCTCGGTGTCTTCCGGACCCTCTCCACGCTGATGGTCGTGATTTCCCACGAACCGTGGTCCTTGGAGGTACGGCAGCGGTTCCGGGAATTTTGCCGCAGCCGAGGCTACGCACCCGTTTACTATCCGGGGATGCTTCCCGCCGAAGCAAATCAGGGCATCCGCCTGCCAGAACCCGTTTATGCCAAAGGGGTGCGACAACTGCTGGAAGATGCCGCTCGTTTTCACGATGCCTCCGCCTTTGCCCTCGAACCCCTGTCAGATGACCGTCCGTATTTTTACCTTTTCCTGAAATGGTCGCGTCTCTCGGAAATCCACGCTGGGTTTGGCCGTAAGTGGGAGGGTGTGGTTGAGGCCGGATTGTTGGTGCCCCTGCTCTTCGGAGCTGTTTCCGTGCTGGGCTTCCTGCTGATCGGAACGCCACTGCTCCGACACCGCCGCCTTGTGGGGCAGATGCTTCCGGGCATGGCCTACTTCTTCGCCATCGGGCTGGCGTTCATGCTTGCGGAAATGGCGCTGCTGGAACAACTCACGCCGTTTCTGGGCAAGCCCGTTTACGCCTTGGCTGTGGCCTTGAGCGGCCTGCTGCTCGCCTCCGGGCTGGGCGCAGGCTGGGCGCGGACTCAGGAATTTGGGAAGATCGTCAAGGCGCTGGGCGGCTTGCTCGGTCTGCTACTGCTGTACTTCCTTGGCTTGGGGAACGCGCTTTCGGCATGGGCGGGCTTGGAGACGATCCCGCGCCTGCTTGTGGCGCTCGCAGCGGTGGCGCTGCCGGGGTTCCTGATGGGAATGCCGTTTCCGGTGGGGCTGACGCGGCTGGTGGACAAGGACATGGAGGCCGAGGCACGCCGACTCCGGGTGGCTCTGGCGTGGTGTTGCAACGGCTGTGCGTCCGTGATGGGGGTGACCGGAGCGATCTGGCTGGCACAGCTTTCCGGACAGTCCGCGCTTTTTTTGGCGGCAATACTAGGCTACGGCCTTGCGTTCCTACTGCTCAAACAGTTGCCCGATTGATCCGAGGTTCCCACTCAGAACGACTGCACCCGTCCGGTCATCGGCACAAAACGCACCTGTCCGTGCTGGGAGCTGGAGGTCTTGCCTCGCGAGTCCTTCTCGATCAGCGTGAGGTTCTGATAGTAGCGGATGTCTCCAAGTGGCACAACCAGTTTCCCCCCCGGCTTCAACTGCCGCAAGAGGGGACGGGCGATGTGGTTTGCGGCGGCAGTGATGATGATGCGGTCGAAGGGGGCGTGTTCGGGCCAGCCGTAGTAGCCGTCGCCCTGCTTCACCTTCACCGTGTAGCCGACCTGCCGCAGCCGCTCCTTCACGTCCCTCGCAAGGTTGGGGCGGATTTCGATGGAATAGGTCTTGGCCCCAAGCTGCGCCAGCACAGCGGCTTGGTATCCGGATCCCGTGCCGATCTCCAGCACCTTCATGCCCTTGTCAATTTCCAGCAGTTGGGTCATCAGGGCAACAACGTAGGGCTGGCTGATCGTTTGTCCCTCGCCAATGGGCAGGGGGCGATCCGCATAGGACAGGTGCCGGAGGTGCTTGGGCACGAACCGATGCCGGGGCACCGCCTTCATCGCCGCCAGCACGCTCGGACGCCAAATCCCCCGCGCTGCCAAGTCCAGCACCACCATCTGGGTACGGCGGGCCTCCCAATCACCCCCCCAGGCGTTCGCCGCCCATCCCCAAAACAGTAGCGTCAATCCGACTTGGCAAACAGCTCTTGCACTTGCCTTGCTCATGGCAATCCCTTCCTTGAGGATTGTGAGAGGTCATGGGGAGAAAAGCAAGTCAGGCCGCTTGTCCTTCCGGAGACCTCCGCCCCATGACAACCTGTTGCTTGTTTGGGGTTTGCTGGGAGTGAGCGAGGGTGAAGTTGCAGAGGAAGTCGTTGTTGTTCTGCTCCGGAAAGTCGCTACGGTAGTGTGCTCCCCGGCTTTCCTCACGAGCGAGGGCACTGCGAACGATGGTTTCCGAGACATCGAGCGCGTTTTCCAGATTGAGTGCCGCCGACCACGCGAGGTTGTAGAGCAGCCCTCCGGGACAAGAAACACGGGACAGGTCGTTTCGTGTTTCGGCAAGAGAATCAAGGGCTTGCTCCAGTTGCGTCTGGTTCCGCACCACCCCGGCCTTGCGCCACATCGTTTCGCGTAGCCGATCCCGCAGGGCGAACACGGATGGCCCGCCTTCCCGTTGCAAAGGGGCTTCGCAACGGGCGATCTTTTCGCGAACTTCCGCATCCTCCGGCGCAACGGATGGTGCGTCCTGCACCCATTCGGCAATCACATCTCCGGCAATGCCGCCGAACACGGTGGATTCGGCCACGCCGTTGCCGCCTAGTCGATTGGCCCCGTGGACTCCGCTTGCGTCCTCTCCCGCGACGAACAAGCCCTCCAGATTGGTGCGGCAGTCCGGGTCAATGGCGATGCCCCCCATCATGAAGTGCGCGGTGGGGGAGACCGTCACGGGTTCACGGGCGAGGTCAAAGCCCACGTCGCGGCAGCGCTTGGTCATGCCCGGAAAGTTGGTCTCGACAAATTCCGCCCCCAAGTGCGAAATATCGATCAGCACGCCTTCTTCCTCGGTGCCGCGCCCGGCCATGATTTCCATGTAGCTCGACCGCGAGACCACATCGCGGGTGGCGCGTTCGGCACGGGGGTCGTAGTTTCCCATATAGCGCTCGCCCAGCCCGTTCCGCAAGTACGCGCCCGCCCCCCGCAAGCCTTCCTCCAACACCGTTCCGGAAATCTGGTTCTGGCCCACCAGCAGGCCCGTTGGGTGGAACTGCACCATCTCCATGTCCATCAGCGTCGCCCCGGCCCGGAAGCCCATCGCAATGCCGTCACACGCCTTATCGTGCGAGGCGGCGGTGATCTTGTACATGGTCGGCCCGCCTCCGGTCGCCAGCAGTGTCGCCTTGGCCTGCACCACGAGAAATGTGCCGCGTCGCAAATCCAACAGCAACGCTCCCGTCACGCGCTGTCCGGACGCATCCTTCAGCAATTCCACGGCGCGGGTTTCCTCCAGAATCCTCGGACCTGCCGCCGCAACCTGTTCGGAAAGGCGGTTGATGATCTCGATTCCGGTGAGGTCTCCCTTGTGAACCGTGCGGTCGTGGGACTGTCCCGCAAACGGCTTCTGATGCACGGTGCCGTCCGGATTGCGGTCGAAAAAGCAACCCACGCGGTTTTCCAGTTCCAGCACGCGCTTGGGAGCTTCCTGCACTAGCCGCCACGCGAGTTCCTGATTGTTGAGCCACTGCCCGCCCTTGAGCGTGTCCTCAAAGTGCGCCTCCAGTGAGTCCGGTTCGCGCAGCACCACGTTGTAGCCGCCCTGCACCATGCGGGTGCAACCGGACTTGCCGAAGAGTCCCTTGACCGCAAGGGTCACGTCTGGCGAGGGCTGGGCATCCGCCAAGTGCAATGCGGCACAGAGTCCGGCCCCGCCACTGCCGAGGATCAGCACATCGGTTTTCAGAGTTTCCCAAGAAGTTGAGGCCATGAAGAATGCCTTCTAAAAAATCAAAGAAAAATTCACCACAGAGGACACAGAGGACACAGAGTTTTGTTTTTATTGTTTTTTCTCTGTGATCTCTGTGCGCTCTGTGGTTGATTAAGCAATCTGAAAAAGCCGACTCAGGCGGGGGCAAGGATTTTGGGAACGAACCAGAGGGACGAGGCGAGGAACACCGCCCCGCAGGAAACCAGCACCGCCCAGCACAGCCACTTCTGCCGATGGCTGAGGTCGAAGAAATCCACCGCGATGATGCGGAGTCCGTTGAGGGCATGGAACGCCACGGCCAGCACGATCACGAACTCCGCCGCCGCAATCAGCGGTCCCTGAAACCACGCAAGGGTTTCGTTGAAGACAGACTCGCCTTGGCGGGAATCGTGGATGGTGATGAAGTGCGGGACGAGGTACACCGCCAGTGCGACTCCCGTGAGCCGATGCAAGGCCCAAAGAACAGAAACCGCATTGAACTGCGGAAGCAGGTGCTTCCGGATCAAAAGGTTCAGGCTCATGCCCCTCCCAGCAAGGGCTGGATGCCGAAGTAGCCGTAAACCGTCAGGCCCAACCCGGACATCCAAAACAGCGCCAGCATTGGCTTGCGCCACGCCAACGGGGGATTGTAGTCCAGCACCACGCCCCACACGCCGTTGAAGGCGTGATAGACCACCGCCGGAATGAAAAGCAGGTAGTAGATCGTCCAGAAGGTGCCGTCCTGCAAACGGGTGGTGATCACCTCCCAACTCAGCCGTCCGCTGTCCACCACATGCACCGTCCAGAGATGCACCGCCAGCGCATAGACCAAGAACAGCCCGCTCACGCGCTGCAAAAGCCAACTCACCATCTCAAAGCGAGTCCAGAAAAAAGGTGTTCCACTCGCCCTTGCCCTTGAGCGTGACTTTTCCGCGCGGGGTCACGGTTCCGGCCCCCTCCAAGTAGTCCTTGGTCTTTTCGGAAATCTGGACCTTGCCCGCTTCACTGCTACTTTCCAGACGGGCGGCGATGTTCACGGCATCGCCCCAGATGTCGAAGGAGTTCGCCATCGTCCCGGCAATCAGCGATCCGGAGTGGATGCCGATGCGCACCTCCCAGCGCTCCTTGCCCAGCACTTCCTGCTGGAGGTTCACCCCCTCCACGAACCGCACCATGTCCAGCGCCGCCGCGCAGACCCCCTTCGCGTGGTTGCCGCGCTGACCCGAAACCCCGCCAACGCACATGTAGGCGTCCCCGATCGTCTTCACCTTGCGCACCCCGTGCTTGCCCACGATCTTGTCGAAGCCCCGGAAGAACGTGTCCAGCGTCGCCAGCAACTCCCCCGGCTCCAGACGCTCCACCTTGGCCGTGAAATCCACAAAATCCGCAAACAGGATCGTCGCCGCCGAGTGGTACCGCCCGGAGGTTTCCGCGACCTCCGCCTCCGGCTTTGCAATGGATTCCTTGGGCTGCTGCGCCTCATGTTCGCTTTCAATCAGCGACACCACCTGATCCGCCAACAGGCGCAAACCTTCGACCTGCTTATGCACCAACGCCTTTGGAGTAGTGTCCGCCACGCACAGCGTCCCCAACGAAAACCCCCGCGAAGTGATCAGCGGTGCCCCGGCATAAAACCGTAGCGAACTGGCATCCAGCTGACTGTACTTTTGCTTGGTCCGCTCGTCCTCCAGAAGGTTTTCGATGATCAGGGGCTGGTGAGGACTGGTCAGGCTGAACTGGCAAATCGAAAGGTCTCGCGGGTCATCTCTTTCAAAATCTTTTTCCTCTTCCGGACTCAACCCAAAGATGACTTTGCAGCTTTGCACGGAGGAGCCCAAGATGTTGATGGCGCAGAACGGGCATTCGGTCAGGTAGGTCGCCACCTCCGTGAGCGAAGCGTAGCGCGGGTCTTGCTCCAAGTCCCTTTCCAGCATGTCCAGCCGCTGCAATTCCTTGAGCCGCAAATCCTCGTTTGGAGGGTTTTCAACAGGAACAAAGCCCATCTCCTTGCACTGCTTGCGGACCTGCTCCTGCTCTTCCTGACTCAGTTCAACACTCATGATAAATCTCCGTTTCTCGGCTTAAAGCCCCATTTCATTCAAGGTTTTCAAGAAAAAAGGTGTCCCACTCGCCCTTGCCCTTGAGCGTGACTTTCCCGCGTGGGGTCACGGTTCCGGCTCCCTCCAAGTAGTCCTTGGTCTTTTCGGAAATCTGGACCTTGCCCGCCTCGCTGCTGCTTTCCAAGCGGGCGGCAATGTTCACGGCATCGCCCCAGATGTCGAAGGAGTTCGCCATCGTCCCGGCAATCAGCGATCCGGAGTGGATGCCGATGCGCACCTCCCAGCGCTCCTTGCCCAGCACTTCCTGCTGGAGGTTCACCCCCTCCACGAACCGCACCATGTCCAGCGCCGCCGCGCAGACCCCCTTCGCGTGGTTGCCGCGCTGACCCGAAACCCCGCCAACGCACATGTAGGCGTCCCCGATCGTCTTCACCTTGCGCACCCCGTGCTTGCCCACGATCTTGTCGAAGCCCCGGAAGAACGTGTCCAGCGTCGCCAGCAACTCCCCCGGCTCCAGACGCTCCACCTTGGCCGTGAAATCCACAAAATCCGCGAACAGGATCGTCGCCGCCGAGTGGTACCGCCCGGAGGTTTCGGCAACCTCCGCCTCCGGCTTTTCAACGGCTTCCTTGGACTGCTGCGCCTCATGGTCTTTTTCAATCAGCGTAACTACCTGATCCGAAAGTAGCCGCAACCCCTCAAGCTGCTTGTGTTCTAAAGTTTTCGGTGTTTCATCCATCACACAAAGCGTGCCCAATGAAAACCCCCGTGAACTGATCAGCGGCGATCCTGCATAAAACTGAAAGGGCATGCCCCCCGGAAGATTCTGCATCGGTTTAGTGCGCTCGTCCTCCAAAAGGTTTTCGATGATCAGGGGCTGATGAGGATTGGTCAGGCTGAATTGGCACACGGTGATGTCTCTCGGCATCTCCGCCGTAACCAAGCGGTCCATCCGGTTCATACCGAAACTGACTTTGCACTGCTGGGTTGAGGAACCTAAAATGTTGAGCATGCTTTGTGAGCATGCCGTTAGTGAGGCTGCCTCTTCCGCAAGCGAGGTGTAGCGACGATCTTTGTCCAAATCCTTATCCAAGAGGCCAAGTCGCTCCACCTCTGAAACCCGCTGCGGCTCATTCTCCGGAGCCTTGACGGGAACCATCCCGACCTTCTCCCCCTGCTTCTGAAGCAGGTTAATGAACGTTCTTCTGATGAATTTTTTCATGACCTGACTCGATTTTAGCGAAACGGCTTCTCTCTTTTTACAAAACCTCGTCCCGCCGATCCGTGGTCTCCCCGTAGCGGCGCAGCACGGGTTCGGGAAGCCCTTCGTAGAGTTCAGCGAGGTTTTCGTTGATGGCCTGGTTGGACTGCTCGAAGAGGCTGTTGCCCTCCAGGTCGCTTTCGACGATGAACGGCCCCAGGTTCTCGACCTCCAGCACCCAGACCGCCTGCGCGATGCCCAACTCGTCCAGCCAATGCACCGCCTTGACGCCCTTGACCCCGCGTCCGTAAGTGGCCCCCAGCCCATAGCCCACCGTGGTCAGGTACACCGCCTCGTTCGGGACAAACAGCCTTTTGTAATCGCGGGAGGGCATGCCGCCCTTGCCGATGATGAGCTTGCATCCGGTCTGCTCGAACCAGCGCGGCATCCACTTGCCAAAGCGGAAGGACGCGGTGGCCGTGACCGCCTTCACTGAAAAATCGCCGTTGTCCAAGGGTGCCGCCGCCGGAGAGCAGTGGAAATTGACGTTGGAAATCTCCCGGAAGGGCACGGGCGGCTCCACCGCCTCGTCAAGGAAACGCTTGTACACCCCCTCGCGCCCAGTGAAGATCACCCCGTCCAGAAACACCAAGTCACCCAGCGTGAGCTGCCGCAAGTCCTCCGGACACACCGGACATGAGAGCCGGACGGTGTTCATCTGGGTTTCATCAGAATGAGTTTGTTTCATAGACTCGGCCTCAATCACAGTTTTTCCATTGTCATCCCCTGATATAAATTGTCAAATGGCTTAACTCGTTTTTTCCACCATCACCAAGGTAAAATCATGGCAAAAGGGTACTGGATTGTCCGAGGGTCCGGGGTCAAGGACCAAGCGGCGCAAGACGAATACTCCCGCATGTGGGGGTCAATCGGCAAAAAGCACGAGGCGAAGATCATCGCCGGACGGGACCGCAAGGAGTCCCGCGAGGGGCCGGACTACGCCAAGACGCTGGTGATCGAATTTCCCAGCTACGAGCAGGCGCAAGCCTGCTACGACGATCCGGATTATCAAGCCTCACTGGCCCATGCGAGCAAGGCGTTCGACCGGGACTTGGTGATCGTTGAGGGGGTGGGATAAAGCCATTCACTCAATCCCTTCGCGTCGATAGTAGGGCGTGAACCACTCAGGATCAGAGCGGAAACTCACCTGCCCGTCCGGAGTGATCCGGGCGGTGGCCCGCCGGGATGCGAAGCAGAAGGTGTGGATCGCCACGGGCATCCCCCCCGTGTGGGCGTAGGCGATTTCGATGTGCGTGTCCACCACGGTGCTTTTGCCGACAAAGCCCATCGGCCCCATGCCGATGTTGTTGCCCAATTCGGTGAGTTCGGCTTCGAGCGCAGCGATTTCCGGCTCCGGATTCACGTCACCCACCGGACGCAGACAGGCGGCTTCCTTGGCGATGCGCATGGTCGTGTCCTTGCAGCCGCCGATCCCCAAGCCGACCACCGCAGGCTGGCAGGCCATTCCGCGCCGCCCGAACTCCACCATCGTGTCGAGGAAGAAACGCTTGATGCCCGGAATCCCATCCGCCGGAAAGAGCATCCGGTAGTCCGAGCCAAACAGCCCGCCCTTGTGGACGGTGGTGAGGTCGATCCAGTTGCCCTCCGGCTCGAAGGCGTACTGGATTTCCGGAGCATGGACCCCAAGGTTGTTGTTGTGATCCTTGCGCGAAAGCGGGTGGACGCGGTTGGGGCGCAACGGGATTTCCGCCGTTGCCTGCGCAGTCGCCCGACGCAAGGCTCGCTCCAGCGCGGCAAAGCCGCCCTCCAGCCGACAGTCGTTGCCCATTTTCACGAAGTAGCGCGGCAGTCCGGTGTCTCCGCACATGGGCCGCTGGTCCTCCACCGCCACATCGTAATTGCAGCCGATCTGCTCCAAAACGTACTTGGAGAGCGGATTGGTTTCTCCCTTGGCCATTTCCGCCACGCCCGCCCGGAAGTCCTCCGGGATGCCAATGGCCGCCCGCCGCATCAGTTCCCGTGCGGTTTCCTCGATCAAGCCATTGGACACGACCCCGGACTCCAAGTTCCAAAGGGTGCCCAGCACGGCAGGGGATTCAGAAGATTCGACGAAGGGCATGGCGCACCTGTTGGCGTTTGAGTTTTTGGATGGCGCGGGTGGGGGAAATCCCCATCGGGCAGGCTTCGGTGCAGTTGAACTGCGTGTGGCAGCCCCACACCCCGTCATGCGAATTGAGGCGGTCCAGCCGTTCTGCCGTCGCTCCGTCCCGCGAATCGCGGTTGGCGGTGAAGGCCCGGTTGAGCGCGGCGGGGCCGAGGTAGTCCGGGTTGGTGCCCACGAGGCTGCACGCACCGAAGCAGTTTCCGCAGGTGATGCACTCGATGTGCGGGTTGATCTCGCGCCGCTCCTTGGAATCCGGGGGAATCCGGGCAAAGTCCGCTGGCGCAGAATCCTGAGGCACAAACTGCGGCAGCACCTTGTGGTAGCTCGTGAAGAAAGGGGCCATGTCCACCGCCAAATCCCGAATCACCGGATAGTTCGACAGCGGCTCCAGCGTCAATCCCTGCGCCCGGAACGATTCTGCGGGGGTGCGGCAGGTCCAGCGGTTCTTGCCGTTGACGCGCATGGAGCAGGTGCCGCACATGCCCGCACGGCAGGAGTAGCGGAACCCCAAGGTGGGGTCGAGGTCGCTCTGGATGCGCGTCACCACGTCCAGCACGCTCATGCGCGACTCGCAGGGCACTTCAAACTGCTGGAACGCGGACTCGGACTCCGACTGGCCGGAGCGCAGGATTTTGACGGAAAGCGTGTCAGGCATTTGCAATTTCTGATTTTCGGTTCCCCACCGTCACTTGCAGCGTGTGAATTGAATTGTTGCCAAAGCCGGACTGGTCCCAAACGGGAGCGTCTGGTTGCATGTTCCCTTCGGCATCGGTGGCGCGGCAACTCAGCAGATGCTCTCCCGGTTCCGCCTCCCACTCAAAATTCCACAGGCTCCACGCATAACGACTCTCGTGCCTGCGGATTTGGGTGGGGTGCCATTTGCCGTCAATGCCCACCTCCACTTTTTCGACAGGCACTCCGTTTCCGGACCACGCCCGCCCCGTGAGCCGCACCTGCCCCGGCTCCACAAAGCGTCGGCGTGTGTACCAGTCGGGAACGCCGGGGGGCGCCATCAGCGATTTCACCCGCAGGTGCGTCACGGGAATTCCGGGATCGTCCGGGGTGGTTTTGTAGTGGTAATTGGCGGCCTGCTGATGCCCCTCGAACGGACGGTCAATCGCCTCGATGGAAGTCAGCCACTTCACGTTGCCCATGCCAAACCATCCCGGCACGATCACGCGAAGCGGTGCGCCGTGCTGAATCGGCAGGGGCTGATCGTTCATCTCGTAGGCCAGCAAAACGTCCTGATCATGGGCTTGCTCCCGGCTCAGACTGCGAGCGAAGTGGTGATCCACCCCGGCATCGAATCCCCGATCCGCACCCGTGAACACCACCTCCACGGCCTCCTCCTGCACTCCGGCTTCCTCCAGCACATCCATCAGCCGCGCTCCCGTCCATGCGGCGGTTCCCACCGCCTCCACCTGCCACGGCATGCTGGGCTTGCGGTGTTCAAATCCGGCCCTTCCGTTTCCCGCACATTCCATGGTGACGGTTTTCAGGAACTTCGGGAATTGCTGGAGTCTATGCAGGGGCAAGGAGAGCGGCGTGTTCACCAGTCCCGTGATCGGCAGCGTCCACGTGGCTTCGTCCAAAACCGGAATATCAAAGTGGTTCAGCAGGTAGTGCATCCCCGGCGGGGTCACATCGTGGGTCAGCAACTCCAAGGCGATGCCGCTGTTGCGGTTGGCCAACTGCACCTCCTCACGGCTGTAGTCACCTTGCCTGTGGGGGAGTTTGTTGTTTTCAGCAAAAGGGTGGTTCACTAACTCAGATCGGCTAAGGTTGAACCAACACTATAGACGCTAAGCAATCCCACGCCAAGCCCAGTCGTTGTAAAGCTCCCCGCCCCGGTGAATCCACGGGGTGGTGGGATCGTCGGGCTGATGTTCCCATGCGGGGGCGGTGCTGTTTTGGTGGGAGGCATGGACCAAATGGCGGCGGCGTTGGCTGAGCCGGATTTCCGCCTCCAGTGCCGGAGCGTCCCAGCACTCTGCCGCATGGGTTTCGAGACGGACGCGAACTTTGGCATTTTCAACAGATTCTGCGAGGTTGTGCTGCTCCTCCGGATCGTGCTTGAGGTCAAACAGCAGGGACGGCGCACCGCCGCCCAGCATCAGCTTGTGATCCCCGTCCTTCACCATGAACATCGGCGACGGAACCCCCTCGGAGGTGATTTCGCCAAAGACCGGACCATTGCGGCGGATTTTGGATTGCTCGCAGAACGGCATCAGGCTTTCCCCATCCAGCGGTTGCGGCAGGTGGGGTTCCACGTCCAATCCGGCAAACTCGCACAGGGTGGGCAGCAAATCCAGCAGGGAGACGTTTTCGCTACATCGGCCTGCCGAGAAGTGTTCCGGGGCGTGAACGATCAGCGGCACCCGTGCGCAGTGATCGAAGAAGTGCTTCTTGAACCACAAGCCGCGCTCGCCCAGCATGTCCCCGTGGTCCGCTGTCACCACGATGACGGTGTTGTCGGCAAGCCCGGTGCGGGTGAGCGTGTCCCGCAACTGGCCCACCATGTCATCGAAGTAGGAAACGCTGCCCAAGTAGCCGTGCCGTGCCGTCCGGACATGCGCTTCCAGAATGTCTCCGTTGGCCAAGCCATGCTGCTCCAACATGCGCACGGTGTGCAAGTCCCGCTCGGCTTCGGGTTGCAGTCCGTGCTTGGGCAGGGGGATGTCCTCGTGACGGTAGCGATCCCAATACTCTTGCAGGCAGAAGTACGGCTCATGCGGATGCGTGAAGGAGGCCACCAGAAAGAACGGCTTCCCGTCGCCCCGTGCAAAATCGTGGAGTTTGGCCTTGGCGCGGTACAGCACCGCCTCGTCGTGATCCATCTGCACACTGCGCACGCACACCCCCGCATTGGTCACTCCACTGGAATCGTTGTTGGAATCCATCCGAACCTCCCCCCAACTGGGCGCCCACGAGAAATCGGTCGGATAAATCTCCGGAACCAGCCGCTCCTGAAAGCCGTGCAACTGATCCGGCCCCACGAAATGCTGCTTGCCGGACAAGCAGGTGTGGTAGCCCGCCAATCGCAGGTAGTGCGCCATTGTCGGAATCTGCGCCAAAAACTCCGCTCCGTTGTCGTAGGCTCCAATACGCGAGGGCAGCATCCCGGCCAGCATCGAAAACCGCGATGGCGCACACAAGGGAAAGTTGCAGTAGGCGTTTTCAAACAGCACCCCTTCCCCGCCAAGCCGATCCAGATGCGGGGTGTCGGCGATTCCGCCGTAGCCCTTGAGAATTTGCGGCTTGAGCTGGTCCGCTTGAATGAACAACAAATTCGGGGATTTTCTCGGCATGGCTTGCTTTTCCAAAAGAGGTGGGTGACGGATGGGTGGGGAGGTGGAACACCTCAAGATCGTACCCTTCTCAACCGCGCCAAGCAAGCATCACTTCGCGGCATTTTCTTCCAGAGGCAGAGCGCAGACCCGGAAACCAGAGCAAGCGTCCCTGTGGACTGGATTCCCGCCTGCGCGGGAATGACAACAAAGCTTGTCCCCGGCTTGAACGGGGAACGAAGCCGACCATTTACAATGAATCCGCCACCGATCTTCGGTAGAATGCCCCATGAAAGGCATCAAGGGACTTGTAACGACCAACACCGATTCACTCTTCCGTCTCCAATGTACACCCTCTACTGCGGCCCCGGAACCCGCGCCACAGCCGCACACCTTGTGCTGGCAGAAGCTCAACTTCCGCACCAACTTCGGATCATTGACATTACTGCCAACGAACACCGCAGCCCAGAGTTCCTGAAAATCAACCCACGCGGCACCATCCCCGCACTGGCGGAAGACGGGAAAGTCGTCTCCTGTGAAACCGTGGCCATCATGCTCTACCTGTGCGACAAACATGAGTTGGAGGACTTGTCTCCCGGTCCTGCCGATCCGCAGCGGGCACCGATGCTGGACTGGCTCTTGTACCATGCCACCGAGGTGCAACAACCCGTCAAGCGCAGCTACTACGCCCACCGCTTCGCCCTACGACCGGAGGATGTTGAGCCGATCCGAAATCACGCCTGCGATCAGTTCACCCGGTACTGGGAAGAGGTCGAGGCGCATTTGAGTCGGTCCGGCCCGTTTCACTTGGGCGAGCGCATCAGCCTCCCGGACCTGTACCTTTTGGTGACGGGCACGTACTCCCACCACTTGGCGACGGGCGAGTTTCCGGTCATCGATGAGTGCATGCGACGCACAGCAGAACGCCCCCGCATTGCTCCGATCCAAGCCGAACACCTTGCCGTCTGGCAGCAGATCAAATCAAACAAGCTTCCCAAGTAGCCCATTTTCAACCACGACTGCTTATTTTCACATGCCACCGGACCCACAAAAAAGAGAGCGCAGGCGTGGCGGACGCTCGGCCCGCGCGGCTCAGCGTGAGGTCAGTACGCCAGTCGCGCCGCCGTACATCACGCGCAGGATTCCGTGCTACGACCTGCTCGACGAGGAGAGCTTGCAGCGCATCGAAGGCCACGCCGACTGGATTTTGCAGGAAATCGGTCTGGAGTTCCGGGGCGATCAGATCGCTCTGGATTTGTTCAAGAATGCCGGGGCGGAGGTCAAGGGCGAGCGGGTGCGTTTTGAGAAGGGACTGGCCCGGACGCTCTGTGTAACGGCTCCCCGTGAATTTGAGATGCACGGGCGCAACCCGCAACGCACGGTGGTGTTTGGCGGGAATCGCGTGGTGTTCGCTCCGGCGTATGGCCCTCCCTTCGTCAGCGACCTCAAGGGCGGTCGCCGCTACGGCACCCTTCAGGATTTCGAGAATTTCGTCAAGCTCGCCTACCTCTCGCCGTGGTTGCACCACTCCAGCGGAACGCTCTGCGAACCCGTGGATGTGCCTGTCAACAAGCGGCATCTGGACATGGTCTATGCCCACCTGCGCTACTCCGACAAGCCCTTCATGGGAGCAGTGACCGCCCCGGAGCGTGCGCAGGATTCCATCGAAATGGCCCGCATCGTCTTCGGAGACGAGTACATGGCGCAGCATTGTGTCATTCAGGGCAACATCAATGTCAACTCCCCGCTGGTGTTTGACGACACCATGTCCGGGGCACTGCGAACCTACGCCGCCGCCAAGCAGGGACTGGTGATCTCGCCCTTCATTTTGGGCGGGGCGATGTCTCCCGTCACCCAGCCCGCAGCCTTGGCGCAGGCCCATGCGGAGGCGATGGTGGGCATCGCGCTGGCGCAGTTGGTTCGTCCCGGAACCCCGGTGATCTACGGAAACTTTCTGACCACGATGGACCTCAAGACGGGGGCACCCACCTTCGGCACCCCGGAAGCCACGCTGGCCACACTGGCCTCTGGTCAACTCGCCCGACGCTTGGGGCTGCCCTTCCGTTGTGGCGGGCACTACACCGCTTCTAAGATCACCGATGCCCAAGCCCTGCAAGAAACCGCCGATTCCATGACACCGGGCGTGTTGTCCGGAGCCAATTTCATCTTTCAGGCGGCGGGCTGGCTGGAGGGAGGATTGACGATGGGCTACGAGAAGTTCGTGATTGATGCCGATCGCTGCGGCATGATGCAACGCATGCTGGGAGGGTTGACGGTGGATGAAACCACCCTTGCCGCCGATGCGTTCTCGGAGGTCGGACCCGGAGGAAATTTTCTCGGAGCACAGCACACGCTGGCTCACTTTGAAACCGCCAACTACGCCTCCGAAATCGCAGACACGAATTCCTTCGAGCAGTGGCGCGACAATGGCTCCAAGGACACCGCCCAGCGGGCCTACGAACGCTGGAACGCCCTGCTCCACGAGTACGTCCCGCCGCCGCTTGATCCGGGGGTGGAGGACGCGCTCAAGGAGTTCACGGCCAAACGAAAACTCAGCATGCCGGATCAGTGGTATTAGGCTGATTCAAAAAAACATCCACGTTTTTTTGACAATCACGAGGTTTTTGGTTATTTTTGATCAACTTTAGTGCTTGCGCCTCGCTCGCCGTGTTCAGCGGAGGGTGAGGGGCGGTTGCCTCCATCTCGGCAGGCTGAATGCCGGGAGCGGGGGCTGTTGAGTGAAAAGCCCCGACCGACTGATCCGAATGATTACTCCACAGCTTGCGAAAGAACTTCTGGCCCTTGAGTCGAACGACTTGCTGATTCGCATCCTCAGCGACAAAGAAATCCATGCGGCCGTCAGCCGCAAAGTGACCGTGAAGCTCGATGATGGCAGGGATCGCTACCTTCGGCTGGTCCGAAAATTTCTGGAGGTGGTCCTCAACGAAGCCGCGCTCTTCATTGATTTGAGTGCAGCAGAGGCGGAGGCCATCAATCAGGCGAGGGCACAGGATCCTTCCTATGCCGACTC
Organism: uncultured Pseudomonadota bacterium; assembly: GCA_964597275.1. GTDB lineage: Bacteria > SAR324 > SAR324 > SAR324 > NAC60-12 > UBA8110. The sequence continues at coordinate 29,804 of CAZQXS010000023.1, forward strand.
CATTCAGGAAATGAAAGCCGGAGATCAGGTCAAGCGCAAGAAGCTGCTCCGGGCGCAGAACATCATTGCCGACCGCAAGGCGGATGGCGTCGCTTGAGGCATCCGGCGCTTGGCCCCTCGGCCTGCGCTGAATTCTCGGAAGATGAACTCCGTCCTCTACGAGACCAAGGGTCCGGTCGCGCTGATCACGCTCAACCGCCCGGAACGCCTGAACGCGCTGGACCAGCCCATGCTCCAGCAACTGCTCGCGGCGGCAGACCGTGCGGAAGCCGACGACACGATCCGGGCGGTGGTGGTCACGGGAGCGGGAAAGGGATTTTCGAGCGGATTTGACCTCAAGGCTCAGGCTGCAAATCCCCCTGCCGGAGTGGCGGAGTGGCGTCCGGTGCTGCGACGCGACTTTGACGCCTGCATGAAGTTTTGGCACTTGGGTAAGCCCACCGTTGCTGCGGTGCATGGTCCCGCGATGGCGGGAGCGTGTGAGTTGGCGATGGCCTGCGATCTCACGATTGCCTCCGAGAATGCCGTGTTCGGCGAGCCGGAATTGCGCTTTGGGGCGGGCATCGTCTGCATGTTGCTGCCGTGGCTGGTCGGGCCGAAGCGGGCGAAGGAGATCATCCTGCTTGGGCTCGACAACGTCACGGCGCACCAAGCCGAGGCGATGGGGCTGATCAACCGTGTGGTCCCGGAGGGAGATCATCTGAAGGAAGCCCTCAAGGTCGCCCGCCAGCTTGCCCGGATTGATGCGCCCCTCATGTCGCAAACCAAGCGGGCCATCAACCGGGCCTACTCGATCATGGGCATGGAGCAGGCGTTAGAGACCGGGCTTGAGATTGACACCCTGATCGAAGGCGAGGGCATGCCCACCAAGCGGGAGTTTCTGCGCATCGCCCGTGAACAGGGACTGCGAACGGCACTGGAGTGGCGGGACCGCAACCAAACCAAATAAACCAATCAGACGAGGAGAAGCCATGAAAATGCGAGCGGCGGTGTTGACTGCCTCGAAAACTCCCAAACCCTATGCGGCTTCAAAGCCTGTAGAAATTGCAGAGGTGGACCTGCAACCTCCCGGTGAAGGTGAGGTTTTGGTGGAAATGAAAGCGGCCGGTATCTGCCACTCAGACCTTTCGATCATCAACGGGAACCGCCCCCGCCCGTTGCCCATGGTGTTGGGGCATGAGGCCGCTGGGGTGGTGGTTGAAACCGGCAAGGGGGTCCAGCGTCTGAAAGCCGGTGATCATGTGGCCTTTGTGTTTGTCCCAAGCTGCGGACATTGCGAGCCTTGTATGTCCGGACGCCCCGCCCTTTGTGAACCGGGGGCCGCCGCTAACCTAAACGGCACCTTGCTGAGTGGAGAACAGAGACTGAGTTGGCAGGGACGAAACATCAATCACCAAGTTGGAGTTTCCTGTTTCGCAGAATATGCGGTCTCCTCCGAAAACTCCTTGATCAAGGTGGATCAAAGCCTACCCCTTAATGAGGCCTCACTGTTTTCCTGTGCGGTGATCACAGGAGTGGGGGCCGTGCTTAATACGGCTCAGATGCCCTCTGGCACAACTGCGGCCATCGTGGGTTGTGGGGGAGTGGGGTTGAATGCTCTGCTTGCTGCGAAAATGCAGGGGGCGGAGCGGCTGGTCGCGGTGGACCCCGATGACCGCAAGCTGGCAACCGCCCGTCAGCTTGGAGCAACCGATGCCTTCAACTCAAACGATCCGCAGTGTGTGGAAAACGTCCGGGATGCAACGCAGGGCGGGCTGGCTTACGTGTTTGAGGCGGCTGGGACGGTCGAAGCCATGGAAACCGCCTATCGGATCACCAAGCGCGGAGGCACCGTGACCAGCGTGGGCCTCAGCCACCCGGACACCTCCTTTGCCATTCAGCATGTCAATTTGGTCATTGAAGAAAAGACCATCAAGGGCTGCTATATGGGCAGTTGTGTGCCCGTTCGGGATCTCCCGCGCTACATTGGTTTTTACCAGCGGGGTTTGCTCCCCGTCAATGAGTTGATCACGAACCATCACCCGCTGGACAGCATCAATGAGGCGTTTGACCTGCTGGACGCTGGCGACGAAATCCGGCAGGTCATCACGTTTTGAAGAAGCCTGGGCAGTCGCGGGTGCGGCCTGCCTGTGTCGCACTCACCCGCCTCACTGCTCACACATCAGGGTAGGAGTCTCTTCCTCGATTTTCTCTGCTCGGCACCCGTTCTGGGGCACGTCAAACGGGGCGGTCGCAGCAAAGGAGCGCCGCCCGGAAAGGGCACAGGCATCCCGCAAATCCGTCCTGCCCGTCCAACGGGTAACTTCCGCCTGCACCCACCGCTTTTGAGTTTGCACCAGTTGCAACTCCTCATACATGATGCCCTTCTCATCCCAGCCGTTTCCGTGAAATCCGTGGACCGCATCGAGTCCGCACTCCGTGATCAACACCGGACTCCCGGAGGTCTCAAAAATCATCGGCGGGTTCTCGACTCCATCGTGCTTCACCGCTTGGCGGGTGCAGGGCGTGTCCGGCCCTCCCGTCACCGGACGGGACAGCAGGTGAGGGGCGTAGCGGCGCTTGTGGTATTGCTGGGGATCGCCCACATAAACATGCGTTGCGGAGGCGTTGGGGGCGGGCAGGTGGTTCGCCAAGGGAATCGGCTCGATCTTGACGGAGCGGCCTTGGTCGCATTTGTCGCAGTTGCGGTCCACATGCGCCAAGGCCAAGTCGTAGCCCGGCGGGTGTCCGGTGGAGCGCACCGAGAGATCGAGGATTTTGGCGATGATGATTTGTTCGGATCGGTAGTTGGAGCCGTCACAGACGTACATCTTCCCCTTGAAGCGGGTGTAGTCCGACCGAATCTGATTGGCGCAGGTCGAGCCGCAGCAGGCCGGAGACTCCGGCGAGAAACCAAAGATGTGGGCTTGACTGATGATGATGTCCTCCTCGATGAACGTGACATCACTGCCCACGATTTCATTGCCATCGTGGTAGCACACGCGAGCCACGGCGCTGAACTTCTTCCCGGAATCGAGCGTGCCGCAGTCCCCTTTGCAGGTCAACAGGCCCCCAGCCGAACCAGCCGTGCAGCCCGCGAGGGCAAGCAAGACGAAGCCTTTGAGGATCAGGGTTTTCATGGGGAATTCATAGATTTTGGGTTGAACGCATCGCCCCACGCAGACCCCGGCGGTAGAGCTTGCCCGTGGGTCCGGTGGGCAGGTGGTCATGAAAATGGACCACTTTCGGTAAAAAGGACTTGGGGATTAGATCATGTTCCATGCAAAACTCCAACACTTCCTGAGCCGTGACGGACTTGGTTTTCGCCACCAAGTGCGCCTCGACCCGCTGGCCCCAGATTTCGTTCGGCTCGCCAACAACGGCGGCCAACTGCACGTCCGGATGTTGCAGGAGCGCGGCCTCGATGGCTTCGGCATGAACCTTCACGCCGCCTGTGTTGATGCGGTTGTCCAAGCGCCCCTTCACGAAAAGCAGGTCGTTCTCATCTAGAAATCCCAAGTCGCCACTGCGCCACCAGCCTTCCGAAAAACGTTGCTTCGTCAGCTCCGCATTTCTCCAATACTCCACTGCCAGCGAAGTGCTTTTCAGAGCAATCTCGCCAACCTCCCCTTGGGGGAGTTCGTCCGCAATTCCTCCGTCCGGGTCCACAATCCGCACCTGCGCATCAGGAATCGGCAGTCCCGTGGACGCAGCCTGTCCAGAAACGGAGAGGATTGTCGAATCGGCCACCACGGCGGACGCGCAACCGCCTTCGGAAGCGAGGTAGGCGGTCATCACCTTGGGGCAGATTCGATCCCGTAGGTCCGACACCAAATCCGCCGAGCCGGGTTCTCCGGAAAAGAACGCCGTTTTCACGCTGGACAGGTCATACGCCGAAGGATTGGCCCCCAGCACCATGCGCCAGAGCGTCGGCACCAATGGGGCCAGCGTGATTTTTTCCGACTCCAAGGTTTGCAGAAACCCCTCCGGAGAGAACTTCCCGCCAAACACCACTCGTCCGCCAATGGCGAGGAAGGGCAACACCGTGTGAATCCACGCGGCAAAGGAGGGTTGCATGAACACGACCGTACTGTCAGAAGATGACCAACAGCCGTAGCTGTGCGGGCCGTAGCGCACCGTGGCCGCGAGCGTGCGCTGGCTGTGGAGGATGCACTTGGGTTCGCCCGTGGTTCCGGAGGACAGCAGCAGCAATGCCGGATCGTCAGGCAGAACCTTGGCAACGAGAGAGGGTTCCACGCAAACCGTGGGCAGTGTTCCCAACTCGATCAGTGTCGGGTCGCCCGTCTCACCGAGCAGGGCGTGGGCCTCAGCAAGGTTGTCGGCATCCGCAAGCAACAGCTTGGGCTGGAGCAGGGCAAGGTTGTCCCGATTGCGGTTGCGGGTTTCCCGGACGTGCAGACAGCACGGGATCACGCCGATTTGCAGACACGCCAAAAACGCAACCGCGTGGTTGACCGAACTTCCGCACAAAAAGGCGGCGAGGTCGCCCTTCCGAATCCCCAAGTTCTGGAATTCCATGCCCACCGCTTGGACGCGATTCCACAACTCGGCCCCCGTGAGTGCCTGCTCCGCATCGCTGATTCTCACCGCGTCCGGCTGTTCCCGGCAGGCGGTTTCGATGAGGGCCGCGATGGGCGGGTTGGGCGGGGCAGGCAGGGGCATTTTCTGAAAAAACCGGGGTTACAGGTTTTTAGAGATGATGTACTTCATAACCTCGTTGGTTCCGGCGTAAATCCGGTGGACCCGTGCATCGGCCCACGCCCGTGCAATCGGAAATTCCCACATGTAGCCGTAGCCCCCGTGCAGTTGCAGGCAGTCGTCCAGCACACGATCGGCGAGTTCCGTGGTCCAGAGCTTGGCCTTCGCCGCGACGTTCATGGAAAGTTCGCCACGGGCGTGGAGTTCGATGCAACGATCCACAAAGGGTCGGGCCGCTTCAACGTCCGCCGACATTTCCGCGAGCTTGAACTGCGTGTTCTGGAAATCAAAGACGGTTTGGCCGAAGGCTTTGCGTGTTTTGGTGTACTCGATGGTCTGGTCCACGGCGACTTCCGCCAGCACCGCCGAGCGCACCGCCACCACCAGCCGCTCCTGCACCAGGCCGTCCATGAGGATTTCCCAGCCCTGATTGAGCGAACCCACCATGTGGTCTGCCGGAATCCGGACGTCCTCAAAAAAGAGTTCGGCGGTGTCCTGCGCCTTGTTGCCGATCTTCTTGAGGTTGCGGCCCCGGCTGACTCCGGGGAGCGTCAAATCGAGCATGAAGAGCGACACGCCCTTTGCCCCCAGCGAGGGGTCGGTCTTGGTCGCCAGCAACACATAATCGGCAATGTGCCCGTTGGTGATGAAGGTCTTGGAGCCGTTGACCACGAACGTGTCTCCCTCTTGCACGGCGGACGTGCGCAGTTCCTTCAAGTCGCTGCCGCCTCCGGGTTCCGTCAGCCCAATCGCCAGAATGATCTCACCGCTGACCATTTTCGGAAGCCACTCCTGCTTCTGAGGCTCGGTGCAGAACTTTTGCAGGATGGGCGCGATGATGTAGGCGTGCATGTCCCACGCAGGCGCAGCCACCCCGTAGCGCCCCAATTCCTCAATCACAATCGCATCGAAGAGGAAGTCTCCCCCAAAGCCCCCATACGCCTCCGGAATGCTCGTGCCCAACAGCCCGACCTCCCCAGCCCGCCGCCAGATGCTGCGGGGGGTTTTGCCTGCATCCTCCCATTCCTCGTAATGGGGCAGCACCTCTTTTTGCAGAAAGCGGGCGACGGTCTCCCGGAAAAGTTCGTGCTCTTCCGCATAAAGGGTTCTTGGAATACCAAACTGCATGTTGTCTTGTTGTGTAAAAAAGTGCCTTGACGAGCCATAAAATCCAGTTATCATTTGTACCCATCGGGGCGGAAGTGTCAATGGATTGCCCGTGACGCCGCTCTCAATCAGCATTTTCAAACTCTTGACTCTGGAGGTGGTATGATGAAATTGAATCGAAAAACGATGACGGGCTGGGTGCTGGCAACCGCCCTGAGCGCAATTCTGGCTCTTCCGGCGCACGCAGGAGAAGTCACCCTCAGCGGCGCAAGCTGCTTCCCCATCGGCAGTCCTCCGGGCCGATCTTTTGAGGCACTGGTGAAAGCCATCAACCAGCGTGGCAAGGGCGTGGTGCAGATTGACCTCAAAGGCGGCGCTCCCGCGATCGGAAGCCCGTTTACCCTCACTCAGAAAATGTCCAAGGGTGCCTACGACATCGTGGGCTGCACCGAGGCGTATTTCGGCAACGTGCTTCCGGAGGCTCCGGTGTTGCGCTTCTCGGACCACACCTATGCCGAACTGCGCAAGAACGGCGGGCTGGACTACATGCAGAAGTTGCTGAACAAGAAGGGCATCCACTACATTGCCCGGCATCATGATCACGGCCCTTTCCACCTTTGGCTCAGCAGGCCCATCACCAAACCCGATCTGACCGGTCTGCATTTGCGGGTTGCCCCAGTGTACACGGCGTTCTTCAAGTCCTTGGGGGCTACTGTCCAGACCTCCAACATCCAGCAAGTGTACACCTACATGGAAAACGGCACGGTGCAGGGTTACGGCTGGCCCGCCAGTGGTTGGGTTCCCGCATGGGTTAAGGTCACGAAGTACCGTGTCGAGCCGGGATTCTACAGTGCTACCCTGCACACCCTCGCCAACAAGCGCCGCTGGAACAAGCTTTCGCAGGCACAGAAAGACCTGCTGACGGAGGTTGGGCTGGAGTTTGAGGCCAACTCTGAACCCACAGCACCTGCCCTGCAGGCCGCCCTCAAGAAAACCAAGGCGTGGATGGCCAGCGAGGGCATGGAGACCATTACCTTCACCGGAGCTGACCGCGAAAAATGGCTGAATGCTGCGGCCTCTGCTGGCTGGGGCGAAGTCATCGAGCGCAGTCCGGAGCATGGCCCTGCCCTGAAAAAGCTCTTCAGCAAGTAAATTCCTTGGGAGGGGCTACGAATCAGCAAGCCCCTCCCCACTTCACTCCCGTGATTCGTTCCTCGGTTCCCCTAGGATTCATTGATGCACCAAGTGCTGGATTCGTTTGAGGTGGTTTTCAGCCGAATCATGCTTTTTCTGGCTGCACTGGTGGCGGCTTCGATTGGCCTGACGGCGTTCCTGATCCCGCTCAACCTGCTGCTCATCAAAATCCAGTGGGGCAGCATTTGGTGGCTGTATGAGGCGGTCGAGTACGCCCTGTACTTCGGGGTTTTCATCGGGGCGCCGTGGGTGCTGCACCAAGGGGCGCACGTCAAGGTGGATGTCGTCACCTCGGCGCTTTCACCCCGGGCGGCAGTGCGTGTGGAGCGGTCCATGGACCTCGTGGGCGCGTTGATCTGCACCGCGCTTTTTGTCTATGGCATCCGGATCGCCCTCTGGGAGTATGAGGACGGCACGATGCCGGACAAGGATTTGCGCATCGCCACTTGGACCATGATGGCCGTGTTCGCGTTTTCGTTCCTGTTGCTGACCATCGAGTTTCTGCTGCGCTTCCGGCGTTCGCACCTCGCCGCTGCCGAGGCCGAGCCGGACACCTCCAAGGCGGGGTTCTGAGCGATGGAGTGGTACTTCGCCCTCGTGCTGCTGCTGGGCACCGTCTGCACCGCGATGTTCTTGGGGTTGCCGGTTGCCTTCGCGTTCTTTGCCGCGAACATTCTGGGCACCTTCCTGTTTGTCAACGGCGACATCGGCCTAGTGCTGATGCCGCTGGAGTTTCACAACGCCATCAAGTTCACGCTTGCGCCCATCTGCCTCTTTCTTTGGATGGGAGAAATCCTTTTGCAAACGGGGGTGGCCTTCAAGGCCATTGGAGCGATTGACCGCCTGATCGCCCGTGTTCCCGGACGGCTTGCCGTGGTGTCCATCGTGGGCGGCACCATCTTTTCCTCGCTCTCCGGCTCAACAATCGCCAACACCGCGATTCTCGGCTCGGTGCTGCTCCCGGACATGATGAAGCGCGGGTACAAGCCTGTGATTTCGATGGGACCGATCATGGCGGTGGGCGGCATTGCCATGCTGATTCCACCCTCGGCGTTGGCGGTCCTGCTGGCAAGCCTTGCCGAACAGTCGGTCGCGCAACTGCTGATCGCCGGAATCGTTCCCGGCATCCTGATGGCTACGCTGTTCTTCGCCTATGTTGTGGGGCGCTGCCTGCTCGATCCCAGCCTGGCCCCCACTTACCAGCAGGACGATTCGGGACTCGATCTGCCAATCACGGTTTCCCTGAACACGAAGGCGGGCGAGCGGTGGTCGTGGACCTATGCCGGAAACGCTCGCCGCTTCCTCAACCGCATCCTGCCCTTCCTGCTCTACATTCTCCCGTTGATGATCATCTTCGTGGTGGTGGTCGGCAGCATCTTCTTCAAGATCGCCTCCCCGACCGAATCTGCGGCAATGGGCTGTCTTGCCTCGCTGGGCGCGTGTTACTTTTTCCGCATTTTCCGCAAGACCATCCGGATCACTGGAATCGAGGGGGCCGACTTCACATGGCGCGAGATTGCCAAGTCGCTGATGGAAACCGCGAAAATCAACATCATGATCCTCTTCATCATCGCCGGATCGCTGGTCTTCAGCCAAGCCCTGTCCAACTCTGGAGCGACCGACGGCCTCCTGCGCTACGTCACCTCGATGGACCTCACGCCGCTCAGCGTCGTGATCATGATGATGGTCGTGCTGCTGTTCCTCGGCGCGTTCATGGATCAGGTCAGCATGCTGTTGCTGACCCTGCCCTTCTTTTTGCTGAGTGGGGAGTCCTTGCAGGTGGTCTTTGACATTGATGTCATCTGGCTGATGGTGCTGATGCTGATCACGATGGAGATCAGCCTGCTCACCCCGCCGTTTGGACTGCTGCTCTATGTGATGAAAGGCGTTGCGCCCTACGAGGTCACGCTGGGCGGGGTGGTTGCCTCGGCCATGCCGTTCATCCTCATCGAATTGCTAGTGTTGGCCCTGCTGATTGCCGTCCCGGAAGTCGCCACCTGGCTGCCCAAGCA
>CAZQXS010000024.1:0-37622 GCA_964597275.1 uncultured Pseudomonadota bacterium
GGGCGAACCCCGCTCATGCTTCGACAAGCTCAGCACGAACGGGGGTTTGGTCATCACCGAAATTTCAGCCAGCCCTGAAACCCCCGTGCGATCCGTGGCACCCCCAATTTGTCATCCCCGCGCAGGCGGGAATCCAGAGGCAAACGGCCGTGAGGTCTGGATTCCCGCCTGCGCGGGGATGACGGTTCCGATTTCGATAGCGACCCGATTTCGCGGTTCGCAGGCATAGCCCGTTCCTAGGAGCAAGCACGTCAGGTAGACTTGACATCCCTGCGGGATGCCCCTACCGTTAGGGGTTCGCTGGGGCAACCCCTTTGGGAGACTCTGAGTTGGTTGCAGATTTCAAAACGGCGTTTGCCCCATTTTGCCGAGAACCGCAAGCGCAAGCATAGGTGGAGTCAATGACGGGAGTGCAGGAAGGGACAGTGTTGCGCGTATCCGGAGAGGCGGTGCGCGGCAATGCTCCAGAGTTTAAGCAGCAGCTTGCGGAATTACTGACGCAAGCCGAGCCAAGCGTGCAGGTGGACCTTGCGGGGGTGGGCACCCTGGACACGTCCGGGTTGCAAGTGCTGTTCGCCGCCCGCGCCTCCGCCCTTCGCAACGGCCAAAGCCTGCACCTCTGCAACGCCTCCGAGTCCGTGCAGCAGATCCTCACCCGCAGCGGACTGGACTTCCTGCAAACCCCGCCGAACTCATGAACGCCCCCGTTTCAGCACTGGTGGTGGACGATTCCCGGACCATCCGCCGTCAAGTGCGCCACCTGCTCAGCGAGAACGGCGGTCTGGCCATCCACGAAGCAAGCGATGCAGTGGACGCGCTGCGCTGGCTGGGGCAGTGTCCAAGCGAACAGCTTCCGGAAGTCATCCTGCTGGACCGCAACATGCCGCAGATGAGCGGGGACGTCTGCATCCGCATCCTCAAGTCCGATCCTGCTTGGAGCCTGATTCCGGTCCTCTTCCTCACCGCGCAGGGCGACACCCAGCAACTCGTGCGGGGCTTGTCCGAACTCGGTGCCGACGATTACCTCGCCAAGCCCTTTGACGCCGACGAACTGCTTGCCCGTGTGCAGGTGCTGATCCGCATCAAGCAGGCGGAGGACCGTACCCGCGCCCTCAACGCCGATCTGGAAGACGCGCTGGAGGAACAAAAACGTGCCTACGAGGAACTGCGCGTCACCAAGATTCAACTCGCCGAAACCGAAGCCGCCGCCAAGCTCACGGACCTCTTTGAGCGCTTTGTGCCCAAGGAGTTCCTCTACCGCATTGCCCCGGACGGCTTGGAGCAGTTGCGCTTCGGGCAGGCCGATCATGACTTTGTCACCATTCTCTTTTCGGACATCCGCTCGTTCACCGACCTTGCGGAAAGCCTCACGCCGCAGCAACTGCTCGACTTCCTCAACGCCTACCTCGCCCGCATGAACGAACCCATCCGCCAGAGCAACGGCTTTGTGGACAAGTTCATCGGAGACGGCATCCTCGCGCTGTTTGACCTGCCGGATCGCAGCGACGAGGAAGAGGCGGTTTCGGCCCTGCACGCCGCCATTGCGATGCAGGAGGGCTTGCAGGCGTGGAACCACGAGCGGGCAGATGCCGGAGACCCGTCGGTGAAGATGGGCATTGGCATCCACAGCGGGGATGTCATCATCGGCACGGTCGGCTCCGAGCAGCGCATGGACTCCACCGTGCTGGGGGATGCCGTCAACCTCGCCTCCCGGCTGGAGGGCTTGACCAAGTTCTACAGCAGCTCCATTTTGATTTCGGAGGCGACCTTTGACCTCCTGCCTGCGGGTCACGAATTCCTGATCCGCGAACTCGACCTTGCGCAGGTCAAGGGCAAGCAGGAACCCATCCGGATTTACGAGGTGTTCGACTGCGATCCGGAGCCGCTGCGGACGGCCAAGCAGCAGAGCGCGGAATTCCTGCAAGCCGGGCTGGAGGCGTTCCGCAAGCGCAAGTGGAAGCAGGCAGTGTCGTGCTTTCAGAAATGCCAGAACGCCGACGCTCCTGATCCCGCTAGTGCCCTGCTGTTGGAGCGGGCCACGGCATACCAGCGCACCCCGCCCGCAAGGGGCTGGCAGGGCGTGCATCGCCACACGGACAAGTGACCATGCCGCAACTTTCCGGACTGCTTGAAGAGTTCTTGGAGGAATGCGAGGACATCCTCACAGACCTTGAGGAGGCTTTGCTGATTCTGGAGGCCGAACCAGACAACCGCGCTCAGGTGGACCGCGTCTTCCGAGGCTTCCACACGATCAAGGGCGGTGCCGGGATTGTCGAGCTTGGAGAGTTGAGCGACTACGCACACGTGGTCGAGGGCCTGCTGGAGCAGCTCCGCAGTGGTGCCCTCGCCTCCACTCCGGAAATCATCACGCTGCTCTTGCAGGCAACCGATGTGGTCAAATCGCACCTCCAGCACGTCGTTGGGGCTGGGGACATCAACCACGAACTGGAAACCCAGACCCTGCAAGCCGTGGGGGCACTGCAAGGCGGAAAAACCGCTACGCCGCCGCCGCAAGAAAAACCGGAACCAGAATCGGCTCCCGCCGCCGCCCCAGCAGACACGGGTTCCGTATACCTCTTGCACCTGCGCTTTCACCCGGATTACCTGAAACAAGGGGGAGAGCCGCTGCTGCTGCTGGAGGAACTGGAGCAATTGGGCACTGCGCTGGCCATCGCGCATCCGGGAACAGTGCCCGATTTGGAAACGCTCGATCCCGACAACCTGCACCTCTGGTGGAGTGTGCAGTTGCACTCGGAGCGTCCGCTGGAGGACATCCAGAACGTGCTGATGTTCTTTGAGCAGGACAACGATTTCTCGGTGGAACTGGTCTCCGGCCCTCCGGACGAAACCGCCGAGCAGGCCTTGATCGCCCAAGGGGATTCTCCAGCGATCTCAGAACCGCCCCCTCCCGTGGAGCCACCCCCTCCAGCCGCCGCACTCCAAGCGGCTCCGGAAGCCCCCAAGCTGGACACCCTGACAAGCCTCACCCAATCGATCCGGGTCAACGTGGATCGGCTCGACCGCTTGCAGAACCTCGTGGGCGAGACGGTCATCAACCACGCCCGCCTGCACCAGATTGTCGAAAAGCTGGCGGAGCGGGACGAGGAATTGGGGGAGCTGCTGCATCAATTCGTGGAGGATCACGAGTTCTCGATCCGCGAGTTGCAGGATCAGATTCTGCAAGTGCGCATGGTCGCGCTGGAACACCTCTTCATGCCCATGCGCCGCACCGTGCGCGACTACGCCCAGCGCCACGACAAGCAGATCCGGCTCAGCATCAAGGGCGCGGACACCGAGATTGACAAGTCCATCAGCGAGCAGTTGCACGGCCCGCTGGTGCATGTGGTGCGCAACGCGATGGACCACGGCATCGAAACGCCGGAGGAACGCCAGCAGGCCGGAAAGCCTCCAGAAGGCCAAATCCAGCTCAACGCCTACCACCAAGAGGGCTATGTGGTGGTGGAAATCCGCGACGATGGCCGGGGCATTGACCCGCAGGCGATTCAGGCATCCGCCCGCCGCAAGGGCTTGCTGGCCGCAGAGCAACAGTTGGAGGATTCCGAAGCCCTGCACCTCGTCTTTGCTCCGGGCTTTTCCACCCGCGCCGAGGTTTCCGAGGTTTCCGGACGCGGGGTGGGCATGGACACGGTCAAGCGGGAGATCGAGGGCATGCTGGGCACGGTGCAACTGGAGAGCGAAATCGGGGCGGGCACCACCCTGCGGTTGCGACTGCCGCTCACCCTTGCCATTCTGGAAGCCATGCTGGTGCGGCTGGGGCCGCAGACCTACACGATTCCGCTACTCTCGGTGATCGAATCGCTCCAGCCCAAGGCCACGCAGGTCAAGTACCTCAAGGGGCGGGGCGAACTGGTGGAAATCCGCAACGAGTACCTGCCGCTCATCCGGCTGCACCAGCGCTTTGGTGTTGACGGAGCTACCACCAACCCGGCAGAGGCACTGGTGGTGGTGGTGCAGCACGCCAACCGCAAGAGCGCCATCCTCGTGGACGAGATTCTCGATCAGCGCCCGGTGGTCATCAAAAACCTGGAGGACAACTTCATTCAGGTTTCCGGGCTGGCCGGCGCCACCATCCTTGGACAGGGGGAGGTGTCCTTCATCCTCGACATCGCACAACTGACATGACCGAAAATCCCATGAGCCTGCCGACTCCGGAGGCGTATCAGCCGTCCAACCCGCTCGCAACCCTCGCCATGTTTGACGAGCAGGACCTGGAGGTTGACCTTGAGGCCGCCTACGGCGGGCAAGGCACGCAGCTCATCACCTTCCTGCTCGGCGAGGAACGCTACGGTGTGGAGATCGTCAAAATCCGCGAGCTGATCAGCTTCCCGGAAACCATCACCCCGATCCCTGGAATGCCCAAGTATGTCGCGGGCATGATCAACCTGCGCGGCCTGGTGATCCCCGTCGTGGACCTGCGCCTGCGCTTTGAGATGCCTGCCGGGGAGTACCACCGCTTCACCGTCGTCATCATCGTGCAGATCGCGCAGAAGTGCATCGGCATCATCGTGGACTCGGTCTCGGACGTAATCTTTCTGGAAGACGAACACCTTCAGGAAATTCAGGAGGACTCCACCAACATTGATTCCGAATTCCTCAAGGGCGTGGCCTGCGTCCGTGAGGAAATGGTGATCCTGCTTGATGTCGAACGGCTGTTTTCCCCCGAGGAACTGGGGCGCATTGCCCGGCACGGCACCACCCTCGTCGAGGGGAATTGAGAAAAAATCTCGATTCGGGCTTGACCTTCGAGGCCAAACTCTGGAGGATAGTTGCGCTTGTCTTCCCGTCTGGAATGGTCCGGACGGGGTTTTTCATCAATGCTTTCAAGGAGAGATGTTATGAAGGCACTTGCCAAAATCGCACTGGCGTTCGTCGCCACGGGCGCTCTGGTGTTCACGGCCAACGCCGGAACGCTGGAAGACGTTCAGGCACGCGGCGAACTGCGCTGCGTCACCAGCACCGGCCTCGCCGGCTTCGCCTATCCGGATGCCAACGGTGTCTGGAAAGGGTTTGACATTGACTTCTGCCGTGCCACGGCAGCAGCCGTGCTTGGGGATTCCTCCAAGATCAAGGCAGTGAAGTCCACTGGGCAGACCCGCTTCACCATCCTCAACGCAGGTGAGGCCGATGTCCTCTGGCGGAACACCACCATCACCTTCACGCGTGATGTGGCCGTGAAGTTGCGCTTCTTGGGCGTCAACTACTACGATGGTCAGGGCTTCATGGTCAACAAGACCAAGTACGACATCAGGAGCGCGAAGGAGCTTGATGGTGCTTCGGTCTGCATCGCCACCGGAACGACCACTGAGTTGAACCTTGCCGATTACTTCCATGCCAATGGCATGTCGTATGAGGCGGTGACGATCCAAACCGCAGACGAGGGTCGCACGAACTACCTCGCGGGTCGTTGCGACATCTACACCACGGACGCTTCCGGCCTTTCCGCCCAGCGCTCCACCTTCCCGAATCCGGGCAACCACATCGTGCTGCCGGAGATCATCTCCAAAGAGCCGCTCGGTCCCGCAGTGCGTCAAGGTGACGACCACTGGGCCGACGTGGTCACTTGGGTGCTGAATGCCACCGTCACCGCAGAGGAAAAGGGCATCACCTCCGCAAACGTGGACAGCATGATGAGTTCCAAGGATCCGGAAGTCCTGCGCCTGCTTGGCGTCGAGGGCAACCAAGGAGCCGAGCTTGGCTTGAGCAAGGACTGGGCGTATCAGGTCATCAAGCAGGTCGGCAACTACGGTGAGATCTTCGAGCGCAACATTGGTGTGAACACCCCGCTCGGCATTGAGCGCGGCATCAACAGCCTGTGGACGAACGGCGGTCTCATCTATTCCCCGCCCTTCCGCTGATCGTCTGATTCGTCGCATAGCGACTTTTCACCGATAGCATGAAAGTGTGCCGATTCCTGCGGGGGTCGGCACACCCTTCTCCGCTACCCGTTCCTGATTCCCAACTCTCCACAAGCTGGCTGCAATGAGCGCTCCCACTGGATCAAGCTCTAGCAACGTGTTCGCAAGGCTCTGGGGCAACGAAGAGACCCGTTCCGTCATCATCCAGATCGTGACGCTGACGGTTGTCTTCGCTGTTCTGGCGATGGTGGTCCGCAACGTCGCCACCAACCTTGCCGACATTGGCAAGGACTTCAGCTTCGATTTCCTGTTTGCTCCCTCCGCCTACGACATCACCTTTTCTCCCTTCATTGACTACAACTCGCGGGACACGCACCTGCGGGCGGCAGCGGTGGGCCTCCTCAACACCATCTTTGTGGCGGCGTGCAGCATTGTGCTGGCCACCGCGATGGGCTTCATCATGGGCATCCTGCGGCTTTCCAGCAACTGGCTGGTCAACCGCATCGTTTACGTCTTCATCGAGTTCACCCGCAACGTGCCGCTGCTGCTGCACATCCTCTTTGTCCACGGGATCATCGTCACCACCCTGCCGGTGCCCAAGAAGGCCATGAACGTGGCGGACACCTTCTTCTTGACCAACCGGGGATTCTACGTCCCGGCCCCCGTGCTGGAGGCGGGTGCCGGAGTGGTCGGAGTGGTGTTTCTGCTGACGATTGGCTTTGTGATTGGCTTCCGGCGCTGGGCCAAGAAGGTGCAGGACGAAACCGGAAAGATCTATCCGGTGTTCTGGATTTCGGTGGGGGTGATTGTTGGGGTCACGGGCTTGGCCTTCCTTGCCACCGGGATGCCGCTGACCTGGAGCATACCCGCACTCAAGGGCTTCAACTTCAAGGGCGGCATGTCGCTCAAACCGGAATTCTTGGCGCTCTGGCTCGCGCTTTCCTACTACCACGCCGCCTTCATCGCCGAGATCGTGCGCGGGGGCATCCTCGCGGTCAGCCACGGTCAGACCGAAGCCGCTTACGCCATGGGCTTGCGCCCCAGCCGCACCCTGCAACTCGTCATCATCCCGCAGGCGTTGCGGATCATCATTCCGCCGCTGGGGAGCATGTACCTCAACGTCACCAAGAACTCGTCGCTGGCCATTGCCATCGGCTACATGGACGTGGTGGCCACCGTGGGGGGCATCACCCTGATGCAGACCGGGAAGGAGATGGAGACCATGATCATCGTCCTCCTGATCTACCTGACCTTCTCCTTGCTGATCTCGGCGTTCATGAACTGGTTCAACCGCCGCATGAAACTCGCCGAACGGTAATCCGGAGCCGAAACCATGAGCGAAAGCACACCTCAACAAACTTACCCGCCGGGAATGCACCCGGACCTGCCGCCTCCTGTCAGCACCTCCGGCGTGGTCGGCTGGGTGCGGCTCAACCTGCTCTCCTCGCCACTCAACATCGTCATGACTGCTGGGGCCATCTGGTTCCTCTGGGTCACGATTCCGTCCCTGATCGATTGGCTTTTTGTGAATGCCATCTGGGACGCAGAAAACCGCATAGATTGCTGGAAGCAGATGACCTTTCCGGGCGATCCGGACTACCTGAGCAAGGAGCTGCCGCGAGGCTGGGTGCAGCCGGGCGGATGCTGGGCGTTCATTGAAAACCGCCTCTCGCTCTTCATCTACGGCTTCTATCCGGATCCCGAACGCTGGCGCGTGAATCTCTCGTTCCTGCTGCTGGCTCTGGCGGTGGTGTCCATTCTCTGGAACAAGATGCCGGCCCGAAAATACTTCCTCTGGTACGCGGCGGTGTTTCCCTTTGTGGCAGGCTGGTTGCTGGTGGGAGGCTTCGGGTTGTCCCCGGTCGAAACCGACCAGTTTGGCGGCATCATGCTGACGCTGATCATCGGCACGACAGGGATCAGTTTTTCATTGCCGCTCGGCATCCTGCTGGCCTTGGGGCGCCGCTCGAAGATGCCCGTGCTGCGCATCCTCTGCGTGCTGTTCATCGAGTTCATCCGGGGGGTGCCGCTGATCGCGCTGCTCTTCGTCGCCTCGACGATGCTCAACTACTTCATGCCGCCGGGCACCGTCTTTGACCTGCTGATGCGCGTGCTGATCATGGTGACGCTGTTCTCCGCCGCGTATAAGGCGGAAATCGTGCGCGGCGGCTTGCAGGGCATCCCCAAGGGGCAGTACGAAGCCGCCGAATCCCTGGGGCTGAACTACTGGAAGGCGAATCGCCTGATCATCCTGCCGCAGGCACTGAAAATCTCCATTCCCGCCATCGTCAACTCCTTCATTGGGCTGTTCAAGGACACCACGCTCGTGCTGATCATCGGCATGCTCGATCCGCTGGGCATCGGCAAGGCCGCGCTGGCGGATGCCGAATGGGCCGGACTGGCGCGGGAAGTCTATCTGTTCATCGCGATCTTTTTCTTCATCTGCTGTTTCAGCATGTCGCGGTACTCGCTTTATCTAGAAAAGAAACTGAACACGGGCCACTAATCGGACACGATCATGACCACCACCGCAACTGAAACCAACGTCTCCTCCGCACCGTCTGTGGACGCCTCCGATGTGATCATCTCGATCAACGCGATGCACAAGTGGTTCGGCGACTTCCACGTCCTCAAGAACATCAACTTGGAGGTCCGCCGGGGCGAGCGCATCGTGATCTGCGGGCCGTCCGGCTCCGGAAAATCCACCTTGATCCGCTGCATCAACCGGCTGGAGGAACACCAGCAGGGGGACATCGCGGTGGACGGCACCGAGCTGACCCACGACCTCAAGAACATCGAGATCATCCGCTCCGAGGTCGGCATGGTTTTCCAGCACTTCAACCTCTTTCCACACCTGACCGCGTTGGAGAACCTCACGCTTGCGCCCATCTGGGTGCGCAATACTCCCAAGGCGGAAGCTGAGGAAGCGGCGATGAAGTATCTGGAGCGCGTCAAGATTCCAGAGCAGGCCGCCAAGTACCCCGGCCAACTTTCCGGGGGCCAGCAGCAGCGTGTGGCCATCGCCCGCTCGCTCTGCATGAACCCTCGCATCATGCTCTTTGACGAGCCGACCTCTGCGCTCGACCCGGAGATGATCAAGGAGGTGCTGGACGTGATGATCGAACTCGCCGAGAGCGGCATGACCATGCTCGTCGTCACCCACGAGATGGGCTTTGCCACGGCAGTGGCCCACCGCGTGATCTTCATGGACGAGGGCGAGATCATTGAGCAGAACACTCCCCACGAGTTCTTCAACAACCCGCAGAACGACCGCACCAAGCTCTTCCTGAGCCAGATCCTCCAGCACTGACCCGCACCCCGGAATCGCGGCTCGTTTTAACAAATGGCTTGCGTTCCGGAGGTGTGTCCCGTAGCGTGAAAACTTGCATTTGATCGCTATCTGTCCGGAAACCTCCCCAGTTTCCCTTAAAGGAATCTCCATGAAAAAAGACGACGAAAACAAGAACGACCTGATGGAATCCGGTGGCTTTGCCGCCAAGATGCTGCAAACCCGCACCATCATCATCTCCCAACAGGTCAACTCCGAACTCACGCAAAAAGTCCTCGGCCAAATCCTGTTGCTCGAACAGGAGGATCCCGAAGCACCGATCACGGTGTTCATCAACTCTCCCGGCGGGGAGATGTTTTCGGGGTACGCGATTTTTGACACCCTGCGTTTCGTCAGTTGCCCCGTCACCACCATTGTCACGGGCTTTGCCGCCAGCATGGGGTCCATCCTCAGCCTCGCGGCGGACAAGGGGCGGCGCTTTGCGATGCCGCAGTCGAAGATCATGATCCACCAACCCCTGCTGATGGGCTATCAGGGTCGTGCGGCGGACTGCGAAATCCAAGCGCGGGAAATCCTCAAAACGCGGGACCGCATCATCAACCTCTACTGCGAGTACACCGGACGCGGCTACGACGAGATCAAGCAGGCGATTGACCGCGACAACTGGTTCACCGCCGAGGAAGCCCTCGATTTCGGCCTGCTCGACCGCGTTGTCCAGTCCCGTGCCGAGTTGAATTCCTAAGCCACGGAGTTTTTGTGTACGATGTCCTCGTCATTGGCAATGGGCTGATCGGCTCGGCTGCCGCCAAGTACCTCAGCGGCACAGGCCAGCAGGTCGCCATCGCAGGACCGCTGGAGCCGACGGATTGGGCGGCGCACTCCGGCGTGTTCGCCAGCCACTACGACGAGGGCCGCATCACCCGGATGCTCGATCCCGATCCGCTTTGGGCGGAACTGGGTCGTCGGGCGATTCACGCCTATCCGGAAATCGAGCGCGAGAGCGGGCTGTCGTTTTTTCATCCGGGCGGGTGTTTGAAAGTCGCGCCGGACACCCCGCAGTTTGCAGAACTCCACGCCTCGCTGGAGGCCGTTCGGAAGCGGCTGAACCTGACCACCTGCGAGCGCTTGCGCAGTGCCGAGCTTCAGGAGCGGTTTCCCTACTTCGCGCTGGGGGGGTACGCTGGAATGCTCGAATCCGGGACTGCCGGGCACATCAGTCCGCGCACCTTGGTGCAAGCGCAAACGCGCATCGCACAAAAACGAGGGGCGACGCTGGTTCCCTC
Source organism: uncultured Pseudomonadota bacterium (assembly GCA_964597275.1). GTDB lineage: Bacteria > SAR324 > SAR324 > SAR324 > NAC60-12 > UBA8110. Next base: position 10,449 of record CAZQXS010000024.1, read on the forward strand.
GCACGTCGAGCGTTTGGAGATGAATCCAGATTCTGTCACTGCGTGGTGCGCCTCCGGAGAGCAAATCACGGCCAGCCGCGTGCTGGTCGCTTGCGGCGCCTTCACCAACGGTGTCCTGCCGACCCCGCTGGACTTTGAGGAGCAACTGCGCATCGTCCTCTTTGCCGAACTGGACGAGGCCGAAGCCGCCCGGCTGCAAACCATGCCGGACGTGATCCAAGAATTTGCCGACCATCCCTCCCTGGGGGATGTCTATGTGCTGCCGCCCATCCGCTACCCGGACGGAAAAATTTTGCTCAAGATTGGCGGTGTACCCCACACGCCGCGTGTTCCCGAATCCCAAGACGCGCTCAAGGCGTGGTTCCGCACGGGCGCGTGCCCGGAAGAAGTGGAACCCCTTGAAGCCGCCCTGTTGGCGCTGATCCCGGATTTGCGGGCCACGGCCTTCCACACCAAGCCCTGCGCCCTCACCTACACGTCCACCAACCGCCCCTACCTCGACACCGTGGTTCCGGAGCGGCTGTTCGTGGCCGCAGGCGGCTGTGGTCTGTCGGCAAAGTCGTCTGACGCCATCGGGCACCTTGCCGCTCAGTTGACACATCGCGGAGGCTGGGAGGTGCCGGAAGGCTCGCTCTTGCGCCCGGAAGCCTTCCGTATCCCCCAAGCTCCGGAAACCTGAGCCGCCTCGTTTCTCATTTTACTGCCATGTCGAAGAACCTGATCATCGTCGAATCGCCTGCCAAAGCCCGGACCATCGGCAAGTTCCTTGGGTCCGATTACACCGTCACCGCCTCGATGGGCCACGTCCGCGACCTGCCGGAGCGCGACCTGGGCTTTGACCCCGCACAAAACTTTGCGCCGCAGTATCAAATCTCGAAGGACAAGGAGAAGACCATCAAGGTGCTCCGCAAGGAGATCCATCCGGACACCACCGTCTTTCTCGCAACCGACGAAGACCGCGAAGGAGAGTCCATCTCATGGCATTTGATCGCCGCGCTCGGCTTGGACGACCGCCCGGTGCAGCGCATCGTCTTCCACGAAATCACCAAGTCCGCAATCCTCAACGCGCTCAAAAACCCCCGCGCCCTGGACCAGCAGCTCGTGGACGCGCAGCAGGCCCGCCGCATCCTCGACCGCGCCGTCGGCTACGAACTCTCGCCCCTGCTCTGGCGCAAGGTGAAGCCTGGGCTTTCCGCAGGGCGGGTGCAGAGCGTGGCCGTGCGTATTATCGTGGACCGCGAGCGCGAAATCCGGAAGTTTGAGCCTGAAGAATACTGGCGGCTCAAGGCGCAGTTTCCGGGCTTTGAGGCGGAGCTTGCAAAACTGGACGGCAAACCCGCGAAGGTTCCCAACGAGGAGGCGGCAAACGCCATCGAAACCAGCGTTCGGAATGGAAGTTGGGTGGTGCAGTCCGTGACCGAAAAGGAAGCCCAGCGCCAGCCGCCACCGCCGTTCACCACCTCGACGCTTCAGCAGGAAGCCTCGGTCAAGCTCGGCTTTGCGGTCAAGCGCACCATGTCCGTCGCCCAGCAGCTTTACGAGGGCAACTTCGAGATTCCGGGCTACAGCGGGGGGCTGATCACCTACATGCGGACGGACTCCGTCACGCTTTCCGAGGATTCGCTCAAGCAGGCGCAGCAGGTGGTCACGCAGGAATTCGGGGCCAAGTTCGCCCTGCCGACCCCCCGGCGTTTCCGCAACCGCTCCAAGAATGCGCAGGAGGCGCACGAAGCCATCCGCCCCGTGGACCTCTCCAAAACCCCGTCGCAGGTCCGGGGCTTTCTCAAGGACGAGCAGGCGCGGCTGTACGAACTGATCTGGCGACGCATGGCCGCAGGTCAGATGGCTGCCGCCAACTTCGCCCGCACGGTGGTGCAGGTCGAGGCCGGAGCGCAGCGCGAATGCCTCTTCGAGGCCAAGGGGCAGCGTATCCTCTTTCCCGGATTCCTGCGGGCCTACGTCCGCGAAGGAGAAGACCCCGGCACCGCACTGGGCGAGAAGGACGTGATCCTGCCGCACGTTGAACAGGGTCAGACCCTCCCGCTGGAAAGCTTCGGCAAGGAACAGCTTTTCACCAAGCCCCCCGCCCGCTACACCGAGGCGACGCTGGTAAAGAAGCTCGAATCCGAGGGCATCGGACGCCCCTCCACCTACGCCCCCACGATTTCCACGATCCAGGACCGCAAGTACGTGGAGCGGCGCGACACCGACAAGCGCCTCCAGCCCACGGACATCGGCGAGGTCGTCAACGATTTCCTCGCCAACCACTTTGAGGAAATCGTCAACCTCGGCTTCACCGCCAAGATCGAGCGGCAGTTCGACCGGATTGCACAGGGCGAGGAGGACTGGATTTCAATGCTGGGGGGCTTCTACTTCCCCTTCCACCAGCGCATCGAGGAAAAGGGCAAATCCGTCACTCGCGCCGAAGCTTCCGCCACACGGGTGCTGGGCAGCGACCCCAAATCCGGACGCGAGGTGAGTGTGCGCATGGGACGCTTTGGGCCGATGGTGCAGATCGGCACCAAGGACGACGAGGACAAGCCGTTGTTCGCCTCCATTCCCACGGGGTCCAACATGCACGAACTCACGCTGGAACAGGCTCTGGACTGCTTTGCGCTCCCCCGGACCTTGGGGAAGGACGAGGCGGAAGAAGACATTTCCGTGGGGCGCGGACGCTACGGCCCTTACGTCCGGGTTCAGCGCGAATACCACTCGCTGCCCGCCGGGGAGGATCCGATGGCCGTCACGCTGGAACGCGCCCTCGAAATCATCCGGGAAGGGCGGGAGGCCAAGGCAAAAAGCCTGATTCACGACTTTGGGGAAATCCGGGTGCTGGACGGACGCTTCGGCCCCTACATCAAGCAGGGCAAGAACAACTACAAAATCCCCAAGGGCACCGACCCGGAATCCTTGGACGAAGCCGCCTGCCAGAAGATCATCGCAGAAGCGCCGCCTCCGGGAATGCGGCGAGGTCGTGGGGCGGCCAAACGCAAATCCGCCTGACGGGAAAACAACATGCCTGAAACCGAAACTCCGCAGCCGCTCATCGAAACCTTTCCGGTCGGCCCGCTCCAGTGCAACTGCACCATCCTCGGCGATCCGGTCACCCGGCAGGCGTTGGTGATCGACCCCGGAGGCGATGCCGACCTCATCCTCGAACGGCTCCAGCACCACGACCTGACCGTCACCCGCATCCTGCACACGCACGCCCACCTCGATCACTTCCTCGCCTCCGGGCGCATGAAGGAAGCCACCGGGGCCGAACTCGCGCTCCACCCGGACGACAAACTGCTCTGGGATCAATTGGAGGATCAGTGCCGCATGTTTGGAGTGCCCTACGAACCCGCCCCGCCGCCGGATCAGTGGCTGGAGCATGAGGAAGAAATCACGGTTGCAGACCTCTGCGGCTGTGCCCTGCACACGCCGGGACACACGCCCGGCTCCACCTGCTTCTTGTTTGAGGAGAGCAAGTTTCTTGCGGCAGGCGACACCCTTTTCCGGGGATCAATCGGGCGGACGGATTTTCCGGGCGGGGATTATCAGGCGATCGAACGCTCCATCCGGGAGCAGCTTTACACGCTGGATGAGGAAACCACCGTGGTCACGGGACACGGTCCGCCCACCACGATTGGCGCGGAAATGCGCACCAACGCCTTCATTCGAGCGTGAAGGGGCGGTAGCGGTTTTCCAGTTCCAGCAGCTTGGCCTTTTTGTCCACGCCGCTGGCGAAGCCGGTGAGCTTGCCGTTCTTGCCCAGCACCCGGTGGCAGGGCACGATGATGGAGATGGGGTTGCGCCCGTTGGCGTGACCCACTGCCCGCGCAAAACGAGCATCGCCCAAACGCTCGGCCTGCTGCTGGTAGCTGCGGGTTTCGCCATAAGGAATCTCCCGCAGAGCTTGCCACGCCCGTTGCTGAAACGCGGTTCCTTCCGGAGCCAGCGGCAGCTCGAACTCAAAGCGCTTGCCTCCGAAATACTCCTCCAGTTGATGCCGTGCTTCGGCCAGCACCGGAGCGTCCTGTTCCACAACCCGCATCCCCTTGCGCTGGAGCGATTTTTCATCAAGTGGTTGATATGAAAGGGTTTCAAAATCAACCCGGAAGAGACGATCGCTACGAGCGACCAGCACCATTCGCCCCAGCGGAGAGTCGAAGTGCTGGAGGCTGAGGAGGTTTTCGGGCATCGTTCAGGCGGCGGTGGCTTGGGACGGGTTGAGGATTTCGGCGATGGCCTGATCCTTCTCTTTCCAGATTTGCTGCAACCACTGCCGAATCCGTGGGCTTTCTCCATTTTCCCCGGCTTGGGGCACAGGCAGCAAACGGGCCTTCACGACGATCCGAGGAACTTTCCCCATGAACAGATCGCCAAAGGTGGGGACTTTGGGGTTGTCCGGATAAACGATGGTGAGGTCCACAATGTGATCCAGCGAATCTCCCAGCAGGTCCAGCACCATCGCCACTCCCGCAAACTTGGGCTTGAGCAAATGGGTGTACGGCGAGCGCTGCTGCTCGTGCTTGGCGGCGGTGAAGCGCGTACCCTCCGCAAAGTTCAGCATGGTGCTGGGCATTCCCTTCATGCGGTTGCAGGTCGCCCGCACGGTCGCCAGGTTCTGCTCCCGGAGTTCCGGATTCTGCGCGAGTTGCTGGGCGGTGTGGCGCTTCATGAACGGAAAGTCCATCGCCCAACACGCCTGCCCAATGAACGGAACCCAGATCAGCGAGTGCTTGATGAAAATGCGGCGTCCGGGAATCCGGCGACCCATCGCATGCTCCAGCGCCGCCAAGTCCACCCACGTCTGGTGATTTGCCAGAACGAGATAGCTGTGCTGCCGGGACAGTCCTTCCGGCAGGTCCAGCTCGATTGTGGTGGAGCGGCTCCAGTTGATGATGCGGCTGTTGCCCGTGGACCACGCCGCACCCACCTCCACAAACCATGCGGTCCAGAAGTTGCGCCACGCCGGAAAGGGCAGCATCAGCTTGACGGGAGAGAGCAACACCATCGTGCTGGCGCACACGATCGTGTTCAGGCAAAACAGCGGGATGGTGAGGGAAGCCCGCATGATCCGGAAGACGGACAGCAGCATTGCAGCGGGCGGAAAGCGAGAGTGTGTTTGGGGGCGGACGAAACGCCCCGCAAAGCAGAAAGGGGGAGTCTCGCTAGGAGACTTCGGCGGCGTCGCTGCTTTTGTCCGACAGCAGCCCCAGTGCTTGAGCCGCCCAACCCAGAGCGATGAAGGTGATCGGAATGCCCGGAACGGCGACGATGACCCCAATCCACGGGAAGATGAACAGGTAGAAGACTTCTTCAGGAATCATGGAACGTGCTAAGCTGTAGTTGCAATTGTAACCAACCAAGACAGTGTTGTACCACAAGCCTTCGCGGAACACAAGCCGCCCTTCTCTGACATGGAGCCGGGCCGGCCTTGGTTTGCTGCTGCTGGCCGTCGTGCTGCTGCTGAGTTCGTGCTACCCCAAGTCCGTGGACTACGAATTCGGCTGGACCACGGAAGCCGTAACCGGTGCGGTTGTGGACCCAAACGGCAAGCCTCTGGAGACGGACACCTTCATTGTCGTCAAGGAGTACTACGGTCAGTTTGTCGAGCTTGACGGGGATTCGCCCCTCTACACCCCTAGGGCAAGACTGGTGCGCCCCAATGCTGAGGGACGCTTCCGGATCAGGTTTGACCTGCAAGCCTCCCGCCTTGAACTCGCGTTTGTCGCATCAGGCTTTGAGATGCAGCGTTTCCGCTTCAACCGTCAGTTGGGCGTGGGCGAGTTGCACTATGATGCCACGCTGGAGGCCACTCCTGCATGGCGCGAGCATTTCCTCCTGCAAGTCAGCCCGTTTCTGGAAAACTTCATCATCGAGCAGCGCTACCAGATGCCCGATCTCCAGCAACTCTACCTCGGCGACTGGCTGGCCGCTGAACGGCTCAAGCTGCATCCCGCTCAACCGAAAGCGCTCTAGCGGCTGTCCTCATCCGGAATTTTTGGGATCGCCCAATCCGGGAGTTGCGGAGGCTCATGCTTTCCGGGCGTTCCCCAATCCGCCATGCCTGCGGCCAAATCGCTGATCTCGTCCACCTGCAAGCAGGGTTCGGACTGCATTTCCTCGCCCGGCAGGTTGAAGCGCTGCACCGAAAGCTCCTGAGCCAGCGTGTACACATAATCCGGTGCCTCCGCCTCCAAGCCGAACTGAAGTTGCTGGGATGACGATTCTGGAGGCTCTGGAGCAGAAATTGGGGCGATGGTCGGATCGGGCTGCGAGCCGCCCTGCCGCAGGGTGTGCAACAGGTGCCGCATTCGGTTGGGACGGTCCAGCAGCGAGCGGACCAGCACGCGATGCCGTTTCAGCAGGCGCGGCCCCTCCTGATGAAAGAGGGAAAACCAGCGGAGGATTTTGGGAGAATGCACCACCGCTTTTCCCAAAAACAGCGGCTGGTGGCTTTCCGGCATGTCCTCGTGATGCTCCACCACCACGCAGCCGGGGAAGCACTGCTCCGGCCTTGCATAGCGTTCCTGCAACTGCTGCTTGAGCTTGAAGGCGTCCGGATGCCCCTTCAAGGCTCGCACCAGATGCTCGGAACGGTGGCCTTCCTGCCACGTTTCCACCAAGTGCGTTTCGCACTCGCCGTCACGCTGGCAAACAGGACAGACCAGCCGATACGGCTGACAGAGAATTTGGGGCTGCGGGGTCATTCCAATTGACCAGTGAAAAAACGAACGCTCCCGGCAAAACGCCTCCGGAGCGCAGAAAACTTACAGCGGCTCTGCTGCCAAGACGTGAGGACGGGCGCGAGAGATGCGCACAGGCAGCAGGTCGCCCACTTCAGCGGATTCGGCGGCAACGGCGACGGCGTAGTTTCCGCGAGTGCGGCCCGTCCAGCAATCGGGTTCACGGGGGTGGCGGCCCTCAATCAGCACCTCCTGCTCCGATCCCACCAGCACCGCCTGCTTGGCGCGTGAGATTTCCTCCTGCACCTCCAACAGCACCCGCAGGCGTTCCCGCCGCACCTCGTCCGGAAGCTGGCTGTCGTACTGAGCCGCCGGGGTTCCCGGACGTGGAGAGTACTTGAAGGTGTACATCAGGTCAAACCCAACCTTGCGGACCAATTCCAGCGTGTCCTCAAAATCCGCCTCGGTTTCGCCCGGAAAGCCGACGATGAGGTCGGTGGAAATCGCGGCGTCCGCAACGCGGCCCCTGAGCATCTCCACCTTTTCCAGAAACGTTTCCCGCGTGTACCAGCGGCGCATGCGGCGCAACACCGAGTTTGATCCGGATTGCAGGGGCAGGTGCATCTGCTCGCAAACCGTCCGCAAGTCCCGGATCGCATCGGCCAGTTCCTCCTGAAAATCCTTGGGATGCGGCGACGTGAAGCGCACGCGCTCCAGTCCGGGGATTTGGTCGAGTTCCTCCAGCAGCTTCACAAAGGTGACGCCGTCCGCCTTGTACGAGTTCACATTCTGTCCAAGCAGACAGATTTCCTTGGTCCCGGAATCGACCAGCCGCTTGGCTTCGTCGAGAATGTTGTTCGCCTCGCGGCTCACCTCCAGCCCCCGCGTGATCGGGACGATGCAGAAGGAGCAGAAGTTGTTGCAACCCTTGGTGATCGCCAGATGCGCCTTGAGTCCGGGCTTGGAGGCTCCAAAGGTGTAGCCGGGCACAAAGTTGCGCACCTTCTGCCGATGCGCCTTGCGCTCCGTGCGCACCACGCGCTGCCCCTGCTCGACCTTCGCCAGCATCTCCGGCAGGTCGTAGAGGTTGTCCGTGCCAAACACAAGGTCCACGATGCGGGCGCGCTGCAGAATGGCCTCGCCCTCCTGCTGCGCCACACAGCCTCCCACGCCAATCCGCAAATCCGGCTTCTGGGCCTTCAACTTCCGCAACTTTCCAAGCTGGCTGAAGACCTTGTGCTCTGCCTTCTCCCGCACCGAGCAGGTGTTCAGCAGGATTAGGTCTGCCTCCTCCGGATGCTCCGTGAACACATAGTTCTGCTGGAGGACACCGAGCATCTTGTCGGTGTCGTACTCGTTCATCTGGCAGCCCCACGTCTGGACGTGGACCTTCTGGACAGGTGCCGAGTCCGCTTCCAAAACCTCGTCGTCAGACATCAGGGCAGTTTCGTTCTTCGTGTTTTCGTTTCGGGCCAGCCTCTCAGAGCCCAATTCCGCATCCTTCGACAAGCTCAGGACGAACGAAATTGGACTTCTCCAAACAAAACTTGATCGCTGGGCATCAGGCGGCGATGGGTTGCATGGATTCCAAGCCAAGTTCCTGCTCGGCCAGTTGGCACGCCACGGCCAGCAGGTTCTTCGGGAATTCCTGATGGTGGGTGGCACCCTCAAGCCGCCACTGGGTTTCCTCCAGTTGCAGCCCGTGGGCGGTGGGCCTCACATACTCGTACCAGCGGTTGCGAAGCTGAAGCTGCAACGCCGCCACCTGATAGTGCGCCCCACCTTTGCGAAAACTGCGCTTGGGCTGTGCCTGCGCCTCAGACGCCCCAACGGACTTGAGAAGCAGTTGGAAGTCGAACTTTCCCCACATGAAGTGCAGGAGCAGTTTCCCGGACTCGCTTCCCGTTTTGAGGATGCTGTAGTTCTGTCGGTTGATCGTGTGCTGTTTCACGTTGCGGTTCCGTAAATGCGGTGGTGTCAAAACCCCTCACATCGAGGGGGGGCCAAACTCCTTGTAGGCCATCAAAAAACTGGGACTGGGGCTGGGTTGCAAGGGCTGGGAGTTCTTCTTCAGCTTGCGCCAGACCTCGCTGAGGATGCGCAACTGCGTCCCCTCTCGGCGCACATACAACTCCTTCCAGCCCAAGTCCTTGGTCCCGGTGGATTCGTAGTGCTGCATGAACCGAATATGATAAATGCCCCCATGCTCAAAGATCGAGACATTGCTGATCTGGATGCTGCGCTCCTGATTCGCCCGGTTCACCTCGCGCTTGTAGGTGGTCCAGCCTTCGTAATCCCAGCGGTCGTTCCGGAAATCCTCAGAGTAGTGCCCCAGATAAGCTTCGGTTTCGTTCGACTCCCACGCCGTCCGCCAACGCTCCAGAAAACCGAAGAGGTACTGCTGCACCGGAACGAGTTTCTTGTCGGTGACAAGCCGGAACGCTTCGCTGATGATGACCGGGGTGTCGCGTATGTCAATCTGCGGGGCCAGCCGTGCGAAATCCCAGTTGTTCACGGAGACGCATCCACGAGTCGCCACCGGAAGCCACTGGGCCGAGCCATGAATCCAAATGCCCCCACCGTTCTTGTTGCGCAGTTGATCGAGTTGATTGGGGTAGTTGAGGACAAAGGCGCCTGCCCCGTAAACCAGCGCCTCCGGACCATAGGTCTCAATCAGTTCGGTGTCGGTCCACTCCTGGACGGTCCAGAACACTCCGGTTGGGGTGCGCAGATCCCCTTCCTGAAGCTTGTCTCCGGAAATCTGTCCCGCCGTGCAGGGATACTGTGCCACGCTCTCCCACTTGGTGCCGTAGCGGTAAACCCGCAGCTCGCATCCCGATTTTTCAACCACCACCACGGTCGCTCCGGGGTAGTCGTAGAAAATCAGGGAGCTGGGCCGCAACGTCGCAACACTCTCCGGTACAGAGTTGGCCGCAACAAGTAGCAGCAGGACGAGGAATCGTAGGATGGACATGGCAGTCCGAAATCGGCGCGTCAGCGCGGCTTGCGGTACTGCCGGATGATCCAGAAGGAAATGGAGCCGACCATGGCGATCGGCAGCAGCATGAGCAGCGCGGTTGTCAGATAGAACGCCTCCCGGCTCTCAGTCCCTGAGAAACAGGTAGCGCACGCAAAGACACTGTGGGGGAAAAATAAAGAAATGTGGGCAACAACGCAAGTCCAGAGCGCACGGAGGCCCCATTGGCCTGCGGGACGGCCTTGCGGTTTCATGCCAGATACACGAGGACGTAGAGGATCGGCCACACGCCCACCACGAAGTACCACAGCATCCGCGCCGCAGATGCCCCTTCGGGGGAGACCGGGTGTTCGTGACCGGGAGCCATGCGCGTCCACACCCACGCCAGAGCCGCAACCGCCGCCAGCACATGCGCCCCGTGGGCACCGATGATGAGGTAGAACAGCCCCCCGTAGGTGCTGGAAGTCACGGTCAGCCCGAAGCCCAGCATCTGTACCCATTCGTAGCCTTGGAACACCAAGAAGAAGGTGCCCAGCGCCACGGCAATTCCCATCGTGCGGTGCGCCATTTCAGAGCCAATCCGCAACTGCCGCCCGGAAACGAAGGCCGCGACACCACTGGCCAGCAGGACAAGGGTGTTGAAGGCCGTGGACCAAACCGGCAGACGGGGTTGCCCCCACGGAGGCCACTCCTCCAGCCCGGAACGGATGATCAGGTAGGCACTCACCAGCGAGGCGAAAAACATCACCTCGGTGACAATGAAGATGAGCATCCCGAACTGCCGACTGTCAATCAGCGGACGCTGCGGCGCAGGAGTCGGGTCGTAGGACTCCGCCGAGATCAGCAAGGTGGGAAGCGCCTTCAGGCTCACTTGACCCTCTGCTCGATGGTGCAGGATTGGTTGGCAATGCAGTCCTGCCACTGGATGATGCCATCCACATCGGCGCCATCCACTTTGGCAATATCGGAGGCGACTCCGAAGAAGAAGACTCCAAGGAAGACGAAGGCGGTCGTCAACAGAAACCAGATGATCTGCTTCTCGAACTTCAGGTGCATGAAGTTCGCCGCGACCATCAGGGTTTTGACAACGGCGATGCCAAAGGCAGTGGCGACCGTCAGCCACGGAATCTCCATCATCGGGCCAATGATGCTGACGGTGAGCAAGATCAGCAGGATGACCCAGATCTTGATGTAATTGGGATGGGCGTGTGCGGCGTCGGACATGATTCTACCGGATGTGGGTTCGGCTCAGAAGTTTGCGATGTAAAGAATCGGGAACAGGAAGATCCAGACAATGTCCACGAAGTGCCAGTACAGCCCGATCAGTTCCACACGCTGGAGGTTGCGGCCCTTGAGCACGTCTTGGGAGATCATCGCCATGATGACCATGCCGCCCAGCACGTGCAGGGCGTGCAGCCCCGTCGCGGTGAAGTAGAACGACCAGAAGACGTTGCTGAGGATCGTGATCGGCTCATGCGTTGCGGGCGTGTGGTACCACTCCGGAAAGATCTTCGAGGTGTACTCGTAGAGTTTCACGACTGCGAACACCAAGCCGCCGAAGATCGTGCACCAGATGAAGTTGAAGCACTTCTTGAGTTCGCCCTTTTCGGCAGCGGCGTGGGCCAGCACGATCGTGAGGCTGGAAGTCAGCAGCACGAAGGTGTTGAACGCCCCTGCCGGGGTGTTGGTCATCGAAGCGTCCTCAAACCCTGGAGCGTCATTGAATTTGTAGAGCAGAAAGCACATGATCAGACCGCCGAAGATGAACACTTCGGAGGCCAGCACCCACCACACGGCCAATCGTCCGGTGGGGATGCCTGTTACGGTTCTGCGGGTTGCAACGGGGCTGTGCATCATAAGAGTCTTCCGGGCAAGGGTTCAGGGAGGGCAAGTCCCTCCCGTTGGGTCGTCGTCAGTTTCGGTCCGGCATGTGCTGAGGCCAGTAGTCCTCGCGGTTGCCGGGAACGCTGTATTCGTAGGGTCCGCGATAGACGCTGGGCAGCTCCTTGAAGTTGCCGTGTCCCGGAGGGGAGGGGACGGTCCATTCCAGCGTGTTCGCCTTCCACGGGTTCGGCTCCGCCTTGCGTCCAATGAACATGCTGCCGAAGAAGTTGATCAGGAACGGGATCTGGAAGAGCAGCATGATGATCAGCGAGGCCGTTGCGAACACACGCATTCCTTGAAGGTCCGGAGAGGCGAGGTCAGGGAAATGTTCATAGTTGTAAATGCGGCGGTGCTGGCCCGCCATGCCGAGCAGGAAGAGCGGCAGGAAGATGCAGTTGAACGGAATCAGCGTCCCCCAGAAGTGAACCTTCCCCCAGAACTCGTTGAGGTGCCGCCCGAACATCTTGGGGTACCAGTAGTAGAGCGCCCCGAACATGCCGATGATGGTGATTGGGAAGAAGGTGTAGTGGAAGTGGGCGATCACGAAATAGCTGTCGTGGAAGTAGATGTCCAGCCCGCTGGCCCCAAGGTAGATTCCAGTCACGCCGCCGAGCAGGAAGGTCATCAAAAAGCCAATCGCCCAAAGCATCGGAACCGTGAAGCGGATGGAACCTCCAAAGAGCGTGGCGATGTAGCAGAACATGATTTCCGCAATGGGAATCGAGATCAGCAGGGTGGTCACCACAAAGACGTTTGCCATGCGCGGGTCAATCCCGGCGATGAACTGGTGGTGCGCCCAGACCACGAAGGCCAAGCCGCCGGTGGCGATGGTCGTGTAGAGGATCGTGCGGTAGCCCCAGAGCTTCTTGCGGGAGAAGGTGGTGATCACGTCGGCCACCAAGCCAAGAGTCGGGAACAGCACCACGTACACCTCCGGGTGTCCGAAGAACCAGAACAGGTGCTGCCAGAGGATCGGGTCGCCCCCGCCGGAAGGCAGGAAGAAGGTGGTGCCGATGCGCTGGTCCATGAAGAGCATGACCGCCCCTGCGATCAGCGGGCCAACGGAGGCCATGAACATGATGACTGCAATGTTGATCATCCAGATGACGATGGGGATGTCCATCATCTTCATGCCCGGAGCGCGGGAGTTCATGGTGGTGGTGATGAAGTTGATGCCGCCGAGCAGGAAGGCGATGATCTCCAGCGCCACAGCGACCAGCCACAGCGAGGATCCCCAGTTGGTGAGGTTGTACTCCGGGACCGAAGAGAGCGGCGGATAGGCCGTCCACGCGCCTCCAAAGCCCCCGCCCTGCACGAAGAAGGAGAGGATCAGCACCACCGTGCTGACGAAGAAGACCTGGTACGAAAGGCGGTTGATGCGTGGAAACACCATGTCGTCACAGCCGATCATCAGCGGGATCAGGTAGTTCCCGAATCCGGCGATCAGCACGGGCATCGCCACCCAGAAGATCATAATCGTCCCGTGGTTGGTGACGAGCATGTTGTACGCCTGCGGAGTCACCTGCCCAAAGAACGGCACGTCCATGCCCGGAAAGGCGAGCTGCATCCGGAAGGCGTAGGCGAAGTAACCCCCGACCGCAGCCATGAACATGCCTGTGAACATGTACTGCATCCCGATCATCTTGTGATCGGTGGGGAAGATGTACTTCTCCAGGAAGCCCATCTCGTGGTGTTCCTCGTGTGCGTGGTCTTGCGCGGTGGCAGTGGCGGTACTCATGGAATTCTCCGTCTCAAGTGCGGATGCTGGGGTTTAGAAGCTTTTGGCCAACAAGGTTGCGTAGGAATCCGGGTCGGAGGCCTTCACGGTCCCCGGAATCGGTGTCGGCGGCGAGTTCAGGCGGCGCAGGTAGTCGCTCTCGTAGGTGCCGTCCTGAATCGCCTTCATGGTTTTCTGGTAGCTCTCCGGGGTGTGGACGGTGACAGCGGCGCTCATGATGCCGTGTCCGTGCCCGCACATCTCGGCGCACTGGATGTCGTAAGTGCCCGTCAGCGTCGGCTCAAACCAGCCTGCAATTGTGCGGCCCGGAATCATGTCCTGCCGAAGCCGGAAGGCCGGAACCGCGAAATTGTGCAACACGTCGCGGGATTGCAACTCAAAGTGATAGACCTTGTTGACCTCAACGTGGAGGTCGTTGACCGTCTTGATGTCGTCGTCCGTGCCCAGCTTGCCGTCCGGGCCGGAGTGAACGAAGGACCAACTCCACTGCTGGGCGATCACCTGAATCGAGTCGTCGTTCGGCGGCATGGTTTGCTTCACCAAGACCCAGACCCAGATGGCTCCGGCAATCAGCACCACGTCAAAGACGATGATGATGTTGTGCGGCCAGTGGATCCACTTCTTCTCGTTGTGCCGGTCTCCCGTGATGTACTTCGCCGGCACCCCCTCGCGGTAGCGGAATTTGAGGAGCAGGTACACCATCGTGGCAAAGGTCAGCAGGAACCAGAACCCCACGATGTAGGTGATCAGGTCGAACAGCCAGTCAATCTCGCCGCCGTAGCTGGATGCGTTCTTTACAAAATATTCAATCATGTTCCGCCTAGGGGCTCTCAGTTCAGGGTGCGCCGCTCAGACGCGCAGGTTCACAAGACAAACAGGATAACAGACAGCATGAAGAGGACCGCGCCCAAAAACACGACCCAAAACACCTTCGAGGCCAGTGCCTCTGCTTCGTTTTGCTCACTCATTCAACAACTCCGTTCAGTTTAGAGCAGGATACGGTCCAGTATGACCACGACACACAGCACCGGAAAATACACGATCGACATCAAAAACACCCTCCGTGCATTGACGTAGGTCCGGTTCCAAGAGAACCACACGGCATAGCCCAGGGCACCCAGCCCAAGCAGGATGGAGCCGACCAGATAAATCAAGCCCGCCTGTCCCGCCCAGTAGATCGAGACGCTGGCCAACAACAACAGCACGCTGTTGGTCAGGGTGTGCCGGGCCGTGCGCCGTCCGTGCAGGTCATTGTGGGAGAGCATCCGGAAGCCGCCACGCGCGTAGTCCTCGCGGTGCATCCACGCAATCGCAAAGAAATGGGGAAGCTGCCAGAAGTAGAGCAACAGGAAAATCGGCAGTGCCGCCCAGCCCAACTCTCCGGTTGCCGCCGTCCAGCCCATCACAGGCGGCAGCGCCCCCGTCACGGCCCCGACCCATGTGTTTGCGGGGGTGAGCGGCTTGAGGGGCGTGTAGGCCCAAATGTAGGAAAGCAGCGTCACCAGCCCCAGAAAGGCAGTCAGCAGATTCACGGTCCAGATCAAGAGCAGCAGTCCGGAAACCGCCAGCACGGTTCCCAGCCAAAACGCCTCTTCCAACTCCACCCGCCCTTCCGGCAGGGGGCGGTTGCGGGTCCGGTGCATGAGCGCATCGCGCTCCACCTCCCACCACTGGTTGAAGACATGGGCGGCGGCCCCCACCAGTCCCGTGCCAAACACCATGCCCAAAATCAGCAGCGGGCTGTGGTGGATCGGCTCTGCCAAGGCGTAGCCGATGCAGGTGCTCACCAGCACCATGAACAGCAGCCGAGGCTTCGTCAAGACCACAAAATCCGACAGCCGACTGGGGTGGGCGATTGCCACTTCGGCCAAATTTGCGGTTTTTTCGGACATTTCTTTTGGTGTGCGCAGAAAAAAATCTAACCGTGACATGGAACCACGGACTGTGGCAATGTAGCAAGATAAAACACCAATAACCAGACATGAGCTTGTTGCTCCAGCGAATTTCCCGCATAATTTGAGGACTCCCGCTTCGGGCAGTTTTGTAACTCCGTTCCATTCCACCGGATGCACGCAATCCTTCTTGCGGGCGGCAGCGGCACCCGCCTCTGGCCCTACAGCCGCACCATGAGTCCCAAGCAGTTCCTGGCGTTGGGGTCCACGCACGAGTCGCTGTTTCAGGAAACCTGCCTGCGCCTCGCCCCGCTCGTTCCTCCAGAAAACCTCTGTGTGATCGGCGCTCAATCCCACGAACACGAGTTGCGGCATCAACTGGCCCAAGTGGTCCCGGACCTGCCGAGCCAGAACCTTTTGCTGGAACCCACCGCCCGCAACACGGCCCCGGCAGTGCTGTGGGGCGCACTCCAGATTCCAGAGAACCAGCAGGGCGAGCCGCTGCTGGTGGTTTCGGCGGATCACCTCATCGGGAACCCGGAGGGCTTTGCAGAGTCCGTTCGTCAGGCCGCCCCTCTCGCGCAGGAAGGCTGGGTGGTCACGTTCGGGATTCGTCCGGACCGCCCGGAAACCGGCTATGGCTACATTCAGTCCGGAGAACCGCTCTCCGTGGGATTCCGCGTCTCCCGCTTTGTCGAAAAGCCCGATGCCGAAACCACCGAGCGGCTGGCGAACTCCCCGGATCACACTTGGAACGCGGGTATCTTCCTTGCCACCGCCGCCACCTTTCTGCGGGAATTCCAGCATCACGCTCCGGGGCTTTTCGAGACCTTTGCACCGCTGAAGACCAGCAGCGGACCCCCTGCAACTCCGGAAGCCGTGTCGCAGGTGTTTGACTCCGCCGAAAGCATTTCGATTGACTACGCGGTGATGGAAAAATCACAGCGGGTTGCCGTGCTGCCCGTGGACATCGCCTGGAGCGACCTTGGCAGTTGGGAAAGCCTGCATCAGGTTTCGGAGCAGGACTCGGACGGCAACGTGCTGTGGGGCAACGTCATTTGTCGGGACACGCGCAACTCACTGATCATCAGCACCAAGAAGCTGGTGACGAGCATCGGCGTTGAAAATCTGGTGATCGTTGAAACCGAGGATGCCTTGCTGGTGTGCGACTTGCGGCGCACGCAGGACGTGAAGCAGTTGGTGGAAACACTCAAGGAGGAGGATCGGCACGAGTACCGCTTCCACACCCGCGTATTGCGCCCGTGGGGCAGTGCCACAACGGTGCTAGAAACCGCGAACTTCCGCATCCGCTTGCTGGAGGTGCGCCCGGACGCCAGCCTTTCCCTGCAACGCCATCGGCACCGCAGCGAACACTGGGTGGTCACGCGGGGGACCGCCGATGTGCAACGCGGTGACGAATCCTTGCGGCTCACCGAGAGCGAATCGGTTTACATCCCCAAGGGCACCCCGCACCGCCTTGGCAACTCCGGGCGCATCCCGCTGGAGGTCATCGAGGTCCAGCAGGGCACCTACCTGGGCGATGACGACATCGAACGCTTTGACGGCTGATCCCGATGCCTGATCCCAATCAACACCCCGTGCCGGCCTTCCCCGACTCGGAACTCCCGTGGGTGCAATTCCAGCGTTTTGCAGATGCGGAAACGATGCGGTCGCTGGACCAGCGCGCCATCGAGGAAATCGGCATTCCCGGTCTGGTTCTCATGGAAAACGCCGCCCGCAGCGTCGCCGATCTCGTGGAATCGGAAATCCTGCGGGAGCGTCCGCAGGCGTGGGTGGTGGTCTGCTGCGGACGGGGCAACAACGGCGGGGACGGCTTTGCGGTCGCACGGCTGCTCGCCAATCGCGGCTATCGCGTTTCCGTGATTGACGCCGGCGAAGTGAAAACCGACGATGCCCGTACCAACCAGCAACTCTGGTCACACTTTGGCGAGAGCGTGTCCTTTCCAAGCCCGGAAGCCACGCGCTGGCTGGAGCGGGCCGACGTGATCCTTGACGGGATTTTCGGCATCGGCGTGGAACGAGAAATCGAAGGCGCGTACCGCGAGTGGATCGAGACGATCAACGTCAATGATCACGCCCTCCGCGTTGCGCTTGATGTCCCGTCCGGCATCAGTTCCGACGACAGCCGCCTCCACGGAATCGCGGTGCGCTGCCACCACACGATTTGCTTTCAGGTGGGCAAGCCCGGATGCTTCCAGCAGCCCGGAGCCGCGCATTGCGGAAAAATCACGATTCCCGACATTTCCATTCCCGTGCGCTGGCCGGAAGCCGTTCCATCAACGTGGGGAATCACCGCCTCCGCAGTGCGGTGCCTGCTCCCGGACGTTCCGGATGATGCGCACAAGGGCGCTTTTGGGCACCTGCTCACGGTCTGCGGCTCGGCAGGCATGGGCGGAGCCGCCACGCTTGCCGCCACCGCCGCACTCAAATCCGGGACCGGACTCGTCTCCGCCTTCGTGCTGGAGCGTTTCCGCGATGGCTTGCCGGGCCAGCCCCCTGAAGTGATGACCCTCTCCTCGCCCGGCGCATCGGACTACTTCACCCCGGACCACACCGATGTCGCCCTGAGCCATGCCGCGTCCCGTGATGCCGTGGTGCTGGGTTGCGGCCTTGGCAATCACTCCGAAACCGGGGAGTTCGTCCGGGCGTTTGTCACGGAAACCGAGATGCCGCTGTTGGTGGATGCCGATGGCCTGAACCACTTGGGTGGGCAGGATTTGGCGGCACGCTCCGGACCAACCGTGATCACGCCGCACCCCAAGGAATTGTCACGACTGTGCGGAGAGAGCGTTGCGGAAATCCAAGCGTCCCGCATCGCCACTGCCCGCCGCTGGGCGCAGGAGTGGAAGGTGGTGCTGGTGCTGAAGGGATCGCGCACCGTGGTCGCGGCTCCGGACGGGGCGGTCTTGCTCAATCCCACGGGCAACGCAGGACTCGCCACCGCCGGGTCCGGGGATGTCCTCAGCGGCATGCTCGGCGGCTTGCTTGCTCAAGGCCACTCGCCGCTTGCCGCCGCGCTCGTTGGGGTTTATCTCCACGGACTCGCCGCCGACACCCTCGTGCAGGACGGACTGCCGCCCTCCGCCCTCACCGCCTCCGATCTCTTCCGGGGCATCGGGCTGGCTCGCAAGGCTCTGCTCAGAACGAGCGTCTGAAATACGAGAACCGCAGGAACGAGAGCAGAATCCCGGCCATCACCAGCGCCCCGCCTGCCAGTTCAAACCAGCGCAGCATCCGCCCGAACAGCACAAACTCCAGCAGGAGCGTCAGCACCGGGGCAAAGGTGCCGATGGTCATGGCCTTGGCGATGGTGAGATCGCGCAGGGCGTAGGTGTAGGCCACACGCCCCAAGAAGGGTCCGAAAAACGCCGCCAGCCCCAGCCAGCCCCAAGCGGCCACGGGCACCGCCTGCACCTGTTCCAGCATTCCCGGAAACGCGCTCATGAGCGCCAGCGCGATCACCAGCCGACAGACGTTGAGCGCCTGCGGATCAATGCAATCAATAATGAGCTTGGAGAGCACCTGCATCATCGCGAAGCTCAAGGCCGAAACCATCGCCCACAACACGAACCTCCCGGAACCGTCTGCGATGCTGAGGGAGTCGTGCCGCATGAACGTGATGCCCAGCAGAATGATGCCCACCGCCATCCACACCTTGGGAGCTACGGCTTCCCGCAACAACCCCCAGCCGAGCAGCAGTGCCAGCACGATTTCGACGCGGCTGACGATGATCACCAGCGTCGGGGAACCGCCTTGCAGGGCGGTGCAGACGGCAAAGTTCCCCAGCACGCCGGAGAGCGAGATGGCGATGAGCAACAGCACCACCTTGGGGGAAAACCGCGTGTTGCGCCGCAACGCCCATGCGCCGGGCATGGAAAACAACAAGGCCCAGACAAACACGCCGTACACCGCTGTCAGCGGCTCAACCGTGTGCAGGGCATGCTGGTAGGGCAGGGAAAAGCATCCACCTCCAATCAGGGCCAGCCCCATGAAGGCCAGCCCCCGTTTGGATTTGGACGCCCTCAGTGCTGTGAGGATCATGCCGCAGGGGGGCGTTTAGGCGGCGAGCTTTTTGGAAAGCCACTGCTCGGCGGCTTGTCGGGCTGGGGCCAACACTTCCGCAACGGTGGGATGCGCCAGCAGGGTTTGTTGCCACGGAGCCAGTGCGTCTGGAAGCGTCCATTCCAAGCCCACCGCCTCCCACACCATCCGCCCCAGCACCAGCGTTGGGGCGTAAGCGGCATCGGCCAGCGAGATTTCCGGAGTCCCCAAAAAAGGCTGGGGGTCCGCCAGTTGAGCCAGCACCTGAAGCTGTTTCTGAAGTTCGGCTTCGTGCTTTTTCACCGCCTCCGGATCGCGGGTGGCCGGAGACACCTGTCTGAACATCGCACGGATGGGCAGCTCCACCGCAAGGTCGTGCTGCCGCGAAAGCATCCGCAACCGTGCCCGCTGGCCCGCATCTCCCGGCAGCAGGTTCGGCTCGGGAAAACGTTCGTTGAGGTACTCGTTGATCGCCTCTGATTCCGACAGGATCAGGTCGCCGTCAGCCAGTCCGGGGATTTTCCCGGAGGGCACCAGTTGCTTGTACGCCTCCGAGCCATAGCCGTCTGGAGGAGTCTGGACTTCATGGGGCACCTGCTTGAGGGCGAGGACGATGGCGACTTTGTTGCAGTAGTTGCTGAGAGGATAGGCGTAAAGAATCATCATTGGTTTGAAATCCGATAGTGAGTTCATTGTAAAGGACTGGCTTCTGTACTGAAAGATCGCATTGCACCTGCACACGAAAAGCTGGAGAATCAAACCGTCTTGCACACGGAAACGCGCACATGAAACGTCTCAAACGCCCCCTCGCCGTCGCCCTGATGGTCTCCGGGGCCATCCTGATCGGTTACTTCCTCGTTGAGGACCGCTTCGGTCCAGAGCGACAAGCAGCCCTCCAACAAGCCACGGAAAAATTCATGCAACAAAACCAAGAACTGCTGACCAGCAACCCCGAGCAGGAAGGCGTGGTCGTCACCGACAGCGGCTTGCAGTACCGCATCCTCGAAGCAGGCACGGGCACTCAGCCCACTGCTACCGACACCGTGCTGGTCCACTACCGGGGCATGTTGGTCGAAGGCACCGAATTCGACAGCTCCCACCGACGCGGCAAGCCCGTCAGCTTCCCCGTCAGCGGCCTGATTCCGGGCTGGACGGAAGCCCTGCAACTCATGCAGGAGGGGGCCAGGTGGGAGTTGGTCATCCCCGCGCATCTCGCTTACGGCGAGCAGGGCGTCCCGGACCTGATCCCGCCCAATGCGGTGTTGCGCTTTGAGGTGGAACTGCTGAAGGTCAACTGACCTGACGTTCTGCGGGCGAGTCGGACGATTCCCCTTCCGGACGTTGCAGCACCTTGAGCGTGTCAATGATTTCCTGAAAGATCTGCCGCAGCATCGCCTCGCTGATCGGACCCTCGTTGCGCTCCAGCAACCGGGCGAACAGTCGCTGCTCCCGATCCGCGTCCAGCACCGCCACCTTTTCGCGGCGCTTGATCTCGCCAATCTCCATGACGCACCGCGCCCGGCGGTTGATCAACGCCAGCAGTTCTGCGTCAATCTCGTCAATCTGCACTCTCAGTTCGTCCAAGGTCATCACTTCCTCCCAAAGGAAATCAGGATGACCAGAACTCGGACAAAATGCAACTCCCAGCCAAAATTCCGGATTTTCCGGAACCGCTTGAGTTTCCAAGCAAATTTGCTAGATTGATTTGTTTTGCTCTGAAGCGGAGATTTCGAGTTGCGGAAAAAACTGATCGCGGGAAACTGGAAGATGAACGGCTCGGCGGCACTGGCCTCGGAACTGGCCGTTGCACTGCGCCCGGAGTTGGAGCGGACGAGCTGCGAAATCGCCGTCTGCCCGCCCTTTCCGCTGATCCCGGCCCTGTGCGAAGCGATGCGGGACTCGCGGATTCTGGTGGGGGCGCAAAATGTTCACGCGCAGCCCTCCGGGGCGTTCACGGGCGAGGTGCCCGCCGCGATCTTGCAGGAATCCGGGGCGCAGGTCTGCATCGTGGGACACTCGGAGCGCCGCGCCTTGTTTGCCGAAGCGGACGAGTTCATCCGCCAGAAAGTCGGCATCCTGCTGCAACACGCCATCCGCCCCGTGCTGTGCGTGGGGGAATCGCTGGAGGAGCGCGAGCAGGAGCTTCACGAAACCGTGGTGGTCCGGCAGTTGCGTCAAGGGCTGGCCGAACTCAACCCGGACGACCTTGGACGCTGTGTGGTCGCCTACGAACCAGTCTGGGCCATCGGCACAGGCCGCACCGCGACTCCGGAGCAGGCCAACGCCATGCACCGCGTGATTCGTCAGGAAACCGCCTCGCTCGCCTCACCGGAAATCGCCGAACGCCTGCAAATCCTCTACGGCGGCAGCGTCAATGCCGGAAACGCCGAAACCCTGCTGGGGCAGTCCGACATTGACGGGGCGCTCGTCGGCGGGGCCAGCCTCAAGCCGGAGGACTTCCGGCAAATCGTGCGGGCTGGAGGTTGAGCAGAAGAATTCAGGGGAGTGGATTCCTTGTAAAGGATGGGTTTCATTCCCCGTTCAAGCCAGGGACAAGCTTTGTGGTCATTCCCGCGCAGGCAGGAATCCAGGTACACACGGCCGCTTGCTCTGGATTCCGGGCCTGCGCTACGCTCCGCCCGGAATGACAATAAAGGGACATCACGTTAAGATCGTTACTCTAACTTTTTACCAAAAGCAGTTCTAAAAACACCATGTTCACTCTTTTGCTGATCGTTCACGTCATCGCCTGCCTGATGATCATCTTCTTCGTCCTCCTGCAATCCGGGCGGGGAGCCGAACTCGGCGCAGCCTTTGGCGGCGTGGGGCAGGCCAATTCCGTGCGCGGGCAAATGACGGGCGTGGGCAAGGTCACCACCGGAGTCGCCATCGTCTTCATGCTCACCTCGCTCTCGCTGGCGTACCTCTCCTCCGAAACGGCCAAGGATTCGGTGGTCCGCCAGATCGAGGCCACCCCCACCATTCCGGCCACCCAGCAAGCCGCTCCGGCCTCAACCGAATCTCAGGGCGTGACGCTTCCCGTGGAAGAGGAAAAGCCCTCGTCCACCCTGGAGCAGAAGGAAGCCCCGCCCCTGCCCTCGGACAACACTCCGTCCAACAACTAAGCTTTTGGCTCAGACCGAGAGCGTCTGAAACGGGGCGCTGAAGGTGATCGCCAGGTAGATGGCGATGCCGAGGATGTCGTTGGTGGTGGTGATGAAGGGTCCGGTCGCAAGGGCCGGGTCAATGTTGAGGCGCTTGAGCAGGATGGGAACCGAGGAACCGACCATCGCCGCAAAGCAGACCACGACGATCAGCGCGAGTCCGGTGGTGACGGCCATCGGCCCATCGTCGGTGAGGTAGAGGGTCATCAGCACCAGCAGGGCCGCACAGACCGCTCCGTTCAAAAATCCTACCCGCAGTTCCTTCCAGAGCCGCACCAGCAGATCGGTGGTCTGAATCGCTCCAGTCGCCAAGCCCCGGACGACAATCGAGGAGGACTGGATGCCGATGCTCCCGCCAATCGCTGCAATCAGCGGGATGAAGTAGGCGACTTCCGGAATCTGAAGGATCGCGGTTTTGTAGGAGTTCATGACGATGGCCGTCAAGAAGCCTCCAAAGAGTCCGAGCAGCAGCCACGGCAGACGGTCCCGCGAGGCCCGCAGCACCGAGGGTTCCGTGACCTCCTCCGCTCCGGTTCCGGCGATGTGGCCAATGTCCTCGTAATACTCCTCCTCCATCACGTCCACGAGGTCGTCAATGGTGATGCGGCCAATCAGCTTGAGGTGCTTGTCAATCACCGGAACCACGACGAGATCGTACTCCTTGGCGATCCGGACCACCTCCTCCTGATCCAAGTCCTCGTCCACCGCCACCACGTCCGGGTTCATCAGGTTGCCGATTTTCGCCCGACGGTCGGCAAGCAGCAGTTCCGTGACCGTGACGGTGCCGATCAGGTGCCGATGCTCGTCCACCACATAGGCGGTGTAGAACATCTGGAAGCCCTGCCGCTTGATGTAACGCTGGATGTCCTTGACCGCCTGCCCCACGGTCTCGTCCTTGATGATGGAGACGACGTGCGGGGTCATCAGCCCCCCGGCGCTTTCCTCATCATACTGAAGCAGGGCCGTCAGTTCCTCGCGGCTCTTGGCCGGAAGGTTGTCCAGCACCGCGTCCACCTGCGACTCGTCCATCACCGACACCAAATCGGCGGCGTCGTCCTGCTTCATGCCCCCGACGATGTCGGTGAGCTTGTCGGAACTGAACTGCCCCACGATTTCCTCCAGCACCGTGGAGGAATCCTGAAGCTCCTTCAGGACGAGTGAAACCTGCTCCTGCCCCAGCAGGTCGAGGATGGCGAGTTGGTGCTTGAGGTTAAGGTGCAGCAGGATGCCCGCGACCTCATTGGGCGAAAGAGTCTCCAGCAAGCTCCGGAGCACTTGGGAGCGCTCCGTGTTGATGAGCTTCTTGACGAGCCGATGGTACTGCGGATCACGGGTCTTGGCCATGATTCTGAAAGTATTCAGGAGTCAGAATTCTGACTTCTGACTACTTCCCCTTGAGCGGTCGCCACTGCTGGAGCAGGTCGAGCAGCAGCCGGACACCAAAGCCGGTGGCGCTGTTGGCCGGGTGGTAGTCAACCCCCTTCACGCCCCATGCGACTCCGGCGATGTCGAGATGCACCCACGGGGTGTCGCCGACAAAGTTTTCCAGAAACACGCCGCCGATGATGGTTCCGGCCCCGCCGTCCGCGATGTTCTTGAGGTCGCCGTGATTGCTCTTGATCGCCTCGCCGTACTCCGGGCCGCTGGGAAGCTGCCAAACGCGTTCTCCCGTGCGCTGGGCGGCTCCTTGGATTTGGTCCATCAGCGCGTCGCTGTTCGTGACGGCGGCGGCGATGTGGTGTCCCAAGGCGACGATGCAGGCTCCGGTCAGGGTGGCGAGGTCAACGATTGCGTCGGGCTTGAGCTTGTCCACCGTGTAGGCAAGGGCGTCGCCCAACACCAGCCGACCTTCGGCATCGGTGTTGAGCACTTCCACGCGCTTGCCGTTGTAGGCGGTCACGATGTCTCCCGGACGCTGGGCCATGCCGCTGGGCATGTTTTCCGAAGCCGCGACCACGCCAATCACGTTGACCTTGGGCTTGAGTTGCGCGACCGCGCTCATCGCCCCCAGCACTGCCGCCGAACCGCACATGTCGTACTTCATCTCCTCCATGCCCTTGCCCGGCTTGAGCGACAGCCCTCCGGAGTCGAAGGTGATACCCTTGCCCACGAGCGCGACCGTCTGCTTCGCCCCTGCGGGCCGATATTCCAAAATGATCAGCTTGGCGGGTTCCTCCGATCCCTGACTCACGCCGAGCAGCATGCCCATGCCGAGCTTCTTCATGTCCTTTTCCTCCAGCACCTTGCACTTGAGCTTGTGCTGCTTGGCGAGCGCCTGAGCGTGTTCCGCCACCTGCTGAGGCCGCAGGTCGTTGGGCGGCGTGTTGCCCAGCGTGCGGGCGGAGTTGGTCGCCTCCGCCAACACGGTGCCCGCCTTCACGGACTTGCTGTCCGTGAGCTTGCGGGGATCGCAGATGCGCACCTTGGCGGATTTTTTTTCGGAATCCTCCTCCTTCGACTTGTACTGCTTGAACGCATACGCACCCAGCCGGATGCCCTCGGACAGCACCGTTCCCAGCGGCTGCTTGCCGGACTTGCGCAGGGCAGGGGTGACGAGCACGCCAACCGTGTCCGCTTTCAGTCCGGAGAGGCCCTGCCCCACCTTCCCGGCGACTCGGCGCAAGCCTTCGCCATCCAGCTTGTCCAGCGGCCCCAAGCCGACCAGCAGCGCCTGCTTCCACTTGGTGTCTCCCGTCACTAGATGGTGCGTCGCTCCCTTCTTTCCGGAAAACACCCCCAAGTCAAGCGCGGAGGCAATCGGCTTTTTCAGGGCGTTCGGCAGACCGCTGAGGCCGCTGCCCCGCAGGTTCGTGTCTTCGGCGGCGAACACCACGAGGGCATCGAGTTTTTCTTGGGAGAGCGGTTTGCTGCTGTAGTCAATCTTGAGGTCCATCGTTGTGATTCTTCGAGTTCGGATTCAGTTTTCAGCCGCGAAGGGCGCACAGGCACACCAAGCGAAAATTCGTGTCCTTGGCGAACTTCGCGGCCAGAGGTCTATGGGTCGGCTCAACTTAACGGGCAGGCGGCATGAAGCACAAGCCAATTCCCGAAATCATGCCTGCGCTTGTCGGGCGAGGGCGTTTTGCCGGATTTGGGACAGCGAGCCTTTCATGCTGGTGGCTTCGGGGTCCACGAGCAGTTCGATGAGCGCGGGTTTGCCCGCACGTCGGGCGCGTTCGAGCGCCCCCGGGAAGTCCTCGGTGCGCCGGACCTGCTCCCCGTGCGCCCCAAAGGCGTGGGCGTAGGCGGCAAAGTCCGGATTCTCAATGCCCGTGCCATGCACCCGCCCCGGAAAGTCGCGTTCCTGATGCACCCGGATGGTGCCGAACATGCTGTTGTTGACCAGCACGATGATCAGGTTCACGCCGTATTGCACCGCCGTTGCCAGCTCCGCTCCGGCCATCAGGAAGCAGCCATCTCCGGAAAGGCACACCACCTCGCGTTGCGGATGCACCAGCTTGGCGGCCACTCCGGCAGGAAAGCCGTAGCCCATCGACCCACTGGTTGGGCCGAGTTGGCTGGGAAAATCCCGGAAGCGCCAGAAGCGGTGCCCCCATGCGGTGTGGAGGCCTGCGCCGTTGGTGACGATGGCCTCGGGGAGCGTTTCGCGCAGATGCGTCAGCACTTCCCCAAAGTTGAGGTCGCCCGCCACCGGAAACGGCTCCAAATACGCAAGGTAGTCATCCCGTGCGGTTTCGGTCCACTGCGACCACGCCACGGTTTCCGGAGGCTCCAGCCCGGCAAGCACCCGCGTCAGCGGCCCCATCGCGGAATGGATCAGCAAGTCGCCCTGATAGACGCGCCCCAACTCCTCGGCTCCGGCATGGGCGTGAATCAGCGTTTGTTGCGGAACGGGAATGTCCACGAGCGAGTAGCCGTTCGTGGTCGTCTCGCCCAGCCGCGCCCCCAGCACCAGCAGCAAGTCCGACTCCTTGACCCGTGCCGCCAGCTTGGGATTGCAGGAAATGCCGAGTTCCCCGGCGTAGTTCGGGTGGTGGTTGTCAAAGTGATCCTGACAGCGGAACGACGCAATCACCGGAAGACTCCACTGCGCAGCAAAGGCTTCGGTGCAGGTCCGTGCCGCTTCGCTCCAGCGGCTTCCACCCACCACCACCAGCGGCTTTTCGGCACTGCGCAACAAGTCGCCGATGCGGTTAACGACCTCTGGAGTCGGGGCGGGTTCAGGAACTTGATACGGTCGTGCATCCGCCACCTCGCAAATGTCGGCCAGCATGTCCTGCGGCAAGGCAATCACCACGGGTCCGGGCCGTCCGGTGGTGGCGATGTGGAACGCCTGACTCAGCAGTTCCGGGATGCGGGCGGCATCGTGGATTTCGCAGACCCACTTGCTCATCTCGGAGAAAAAATGGCGGTAGTCCACCTCCTGAAACGCCTCACGCCCCAAGGCTTCGCGCTGGACCTGCCCGATGAACAAAATCAGCGGCGTCGAGTCCTGAAACGCCGTGTGCAGTCCGGCGCTGGCTTGCGACGCGCCCGGCCCCCGCGTGACGAGGCAGATGCCCGGACGCCCCGTGAGCTTGCCATGCGCCTCCGCCATGTTCGCCGCGTTTGCCTCGTGCCGACAGGTGATCAGACGGATGTCCTCGCGTGCGTCATAAAGTGCGTCCAGCACCGCCAAAAAGCTCTCGCCGGGCACAGAAAACGCGAGATCCACCCCGTGAATCCGTAGCTGGTCCACCAGCACTTGCGCCCCGGTTCGAGATTGTGTTGCAGTCATTTGGTATTTCCGTAATGGTGATTTGTCCCCCATTTGACTTTGCGG
>CAZQXS010000025.1:0-1981 GCA_964597275.1 uncultured Pseudomonadota bacterium
GCTGAGGGTCAGGTGTGATTCGCGGACATGGCCCGCTCCTACAATGTCTGGAATCAGGAGGGTTTTGCGTACTGCCCGATGCGGCAGGTTTGCATGGCTTCTCGGATTTCGTCAAGGATGGCGGGGTCGTCAATGGTGGGCGGCACGGCGACCTCGGGTTCCACCGCCAGTTGCCGGATGGTCTTGCGCAGGATTTTTCCGGAGCGCGTCTTGGGCAGGCGTTTGACGAGAGCGGACTGCCGGAAGCAGGCGACCGCGCCAATTTCCTTGCGGATGATGCCGACGAGTTCCTGCTGCATCTGCTCCTGATCGAGCGCGGCTCCGTCCTTGAGAACCGCAAAGCCCACGGGCACCTGTCCGCGCAGTTCATCGTCAATGCCCACCACGGCGCATTCGGCGACCGCCGGGTGGGAGCCGATCAGTTCCTCCATCTGTCCGGTGGAGAGGCGGTGTCCTGCGACGTTGATCACGTCGTCCACACGTCCCATCACATAGACGTAGCCGTCCTCGTCAATCAGTCCGCCGTCTCCGGTTTGGTAGAAGCCCGGAAACTGTTCCAAGTAGGACTTTTGGAAGCGCACATCGTCGTTCCAGAGGGTGGGCAGGCAACTCGGAGGCAGGGGCAGTTTGACCGCGATGTTGCCCGTTTCGCCGGGCTGGCAGGGTTGTCCGGCTTCGTCCAGAATGCGCACGTCGTAGCCGGGCATCGCAAAGGTGGGCGATCCGGTTTTCACAGGTTGCGGCTCTAATCCCATCGGATTGGCGCAGATGGACCAGCCGGTTTCCGTTTGCCACCAATGGTCAATCACGGGAACGTCCATGATCCCCATCAGCCACTCGTAGGTTGGGGGGTCCAGCCGTTCGCCTGCGAGGAAGAGGGTGCGCAGGCAACTGATGTCGTGCGGGGTCTTGAGCTTGGCTTCCGGGTCTTCCTTTTTGACGGCGCGGAACGCGGTGGGTGCGGTGAAGAAGGTCGTCACCTGGTGCTCGGCAATCACCCGCCAGAAGGCACCTGCGTCCGGAGTGCGGACGGGCTTGCCCTCGTAGAGGATGGTGGTGCAGCCGTGCAGCAGCGGGGCATAGACGATGTAGGAGTGGCCGACCACCCAGCCCACGTCCGATCCGGCCCAATAGACATCTCCGGGATCGGTGTTGTACACGGTCTTCATGCTGTACTTGAGCGCAACCGCGTGTCCTCCGTTGTCGCGCACCACGCCCTTGGGCAGTCCGGTGGTTCCAGAGGTGTAGAGGATGTAGAGCGGATCGGTCGCGTCCACCGGAACCGGATCGGCGGGAACGGCGGCGCTCATCAGTTCGTGCCAGTCGTGGTCGCGTCCTGGCTGCATCGCGGCCTGCGCCTGCGGGCGTTGCAGCAGCACGACCGTTTGCGGCGGATGCTTGGCGATGCGCAGGGCTTCGTCTGCCAGTGGCTTGTACTCGATCACGTTGGTGAACTCGATCCCGCACGAAGCCGTCACCAGCGCCTTGGGTTTGGCATCGTCAATGCGGATGGCGAGTTCGCTGGGAGCAAAGCCTCCGAAAACCACCGAATGAATCGCCCCCAGCCGTGCGCAGGCGAGCATCGCCACTGCCGCTTCCGGGATCATCGGCATGTAGATGATCACGCGATCCCCCTGCTCCACGCCCTGCGCCCGCAAGACTCCGGCGAACTGCGCCACTTCGTCCCGCAGTTCCGAGAAGGTGAACTTGCGCTGGGAATCGGTGACGGGAGAGTCGTAGATCAGCGCAAGCTGGTCGCCGCGTCCGGTTTCGATGTGGTGGTCCAGCGCGAGGTGGCAGGTGTTGAGCCTACCGCCCTTGAACCAGCGGTGGTAGCCGCGCTCGTCCTGCGAGAGGATGCTCTGCGGAAACTCGTACCACGCGATCTGCTCCGCCTGCCGACGCCAGAACTGTTCCGGCTGCTCAAGCGATTCCCGGTATTCCTCCTGATAGCCCATTTTTATCTCTCAAGGGTGGGTTT